>CALKAN010000343.1 GCA_937983035.1 uncultured Paenibacillaceae bacterium
ATTGCACCGGGACTCTCGACGGCAGATGAGCCGCAGCGAGCGTTTCGTTACAGCACGATCGCTGCCGCGTCCGGAGACGGAATCGCTGAAGTGCTGCGCAGCATCGGCGTTGAACAAATCGTTTTAGGCGGGCAGACGATGAATCCGAGCACGGATGATTTGCTCCAGGCGATTCGGAATGCAAGCGGAGATTATTGTTTGTTGCTGCCGAACAATTCAAACATTAAGATGGCTGCTGAACAAGCAAAGCGATTGGCTGAAAAACATGTTGAAATCATTCCAACACGGACGATCCAGCAAGGCGTTGCCGCTGCCCTCGCGTTTCGGGAGGATGCGGGATTGGAGCAAAACATCCAGTCAATGTCTGAAGCCGCCAGCCAGGTGAAGTCAGGGCAAGTGACATTTGCGACGAGGGATGCGAAATACAATCAAATCAGCATTTCCAAAGGGGAGGCATTAGGAATTGCAGAAGAAGAAATTGTCGCCTCTTCTTCTGACAGACTCGAAGTTTGCCTGGACGTGCTGCATCATCTTATTCAAGATGACGATGAGATTGTGACGATATTTGCCGGGATAGATGCCGATCCAAGCGAAAAAGACTTGTTAATCGAACAAATCGAGCAGCGTTTTCCAGATATTGAGATCGAATGGATCGAAGGGCAGCAGCCGGTTTACTTTTATTTGTTTTCTGTCGAATAATGCAAACATTTTGCAGCTTTCATGTTGTATAATGATTGTTAAGTCTTTGCCGATCACGGCAAATGCATGAGTGAGGTGTAGATCGCATGACCAACATACGCATTGTTACGGACAGCACTGGGGATATTCCGTCTCATGTTTTGCAGCAGTGGAACATTGAGATCGTTCCCTTAAAAGTGCATTTTGGGGAAGAGGCTTATTTGGACGGCGTTGATATCACGCCAGACGCATTTTACAAGAAGCTGGCTGAATCGCCGATGCTGCCTACGACGTCTCAACCGTCTCCGAATGATTTTCTGGAAGCATATCAGAACATTTTGAAGGACAATCCGGAGCAAAAGATTATATCCATTCACCTGTCTTCGGCATTCAGCGGCACGTATCAATCAGCGGTCATGGCCAAATCGATGCTCGGGGAACAAGCAGACATTACCGTCATCGACTCCAAATCGGCATCGTTCGGCATCGGATCGTTAGCCGTTGCTGCTGCAAAGGCGGCTGCTGAAGGAATGAGCAAAGAACAATGTCTGGCATTGATCCATCAATTGATGGAACAAACGAGGCTGTACTTTTACGTGGATACGCTCGAATATTTGCAGAAGGGCGGCAGAATTGGAAAAGCATCCGCTTTGTTAGGATCGCTCTTGCAAATTAAACCGATCCTTTCCATCGACAAGGAAGGAGAAGTTTATCCTGTTGACAAAGTGCGGGGCAGCAAGAAGGCGGCTATGCGAATCGTTGAACTTCTGAAACAAGATTTTCAGGACAAGCCTGTTCACATTGCGATCGCTCACGCAAATGCATCCAAGGATGCGGAAACGTGGCAGGAACGGTTAGAAAAGGAGTTTCAAGTGAAAAGTTCAATCATTACAGAGATCGGATCTGTCATAGGCACGCATGTTGGACCGGGGGCAACAGGAATTTTTATGATGCCGATCATCGATGGTGGATCTCAATAGTTTGCCGCTGACCGCCGTGCGCGGAATCGGAGAGCAGAGGGCGGAAAAACTGGCTGGTTTAGGACTGCATACGGTTGCGGATTTGCTTGAATATTACCCGTTTCGGTATGATGATTTTCGCGTGCGCCCGCTTTCTGAAACCAGCGACGGCGACAAAGTGACGATTCGAGCAGAGGTCAGCACCCCCGGTCGGATCCAGTACTATGGAAGAAACAAGTCCCGGCTGTCTTGCCGCGTCATTGCAGATCAAATGCTGGTTACGGCGGTTTGGTTTAATCAAGCCTATGTGAAAGATAAGCTTGTGCCGGGCCAAACGATATACTTAACGGGCAAATGGGACAGCAGAAGACGTCAAATCACGGTCTCCGCCTATGAATTTACGGATAAGCCGCAAACACAAACAAGAGCCGGTTCTTTGCAGCCGGTATATCATGCCAAAGGGACGATTACGCAGCGGTTTATCAAACAGACGATCGAGCAAGCGCTGCGTCAATTTGGGGGGGCGATTGAAGAATGCTTGCCCGAAGAGCTGATACATAAATACAAGCTCATGCCGAGAAAAGAGGCGCTGCACAACATCCATTTGCCTGAAAATGTTCAACAGCTGAAATTGGCGCGCAGACGGCTGAAATATGAGGAGCTTTTTTTGTTTCAATTGAAACTGCAAGCTTTTCGCGGGGAAATGCGGAGCAAAGAAAAAGGCATATCCCGCGAATTTGAGATGGCAAAGCTGGACGAATTTATAAGCGGCCTGCCTTTTGAATTGACAAATGCGCAGCATCAGGTGATCCGGGAAATCTTAGAAGACATGAGGCGGCCTTATTGCATGAACCGCTTATTGCAGGGAGACGTCGGTTCAGGCAAAACAGTCGTCGCAGCGATTGCTTTATATGCGAATTATTTGAGCGGGCATCAAGGCGCAATCATGGTTCCGACTGAAATATTAGCTGAGCAGCATGCTGCTTCTTTTAAGGAGCTTTTTTCTCAGCATAACTTAGAGATTGCGCTCTTGACCGGAAGTTTGACGCCAAGGCAGCGAAAGGATGTTATCGCCGCTTTGCAAATGGGTTTGATTGATATCGTCGTCGGAACGCATGCTTTGATTCAAGAAGACGTTTATTTTCGCCGTCTCGGTCTTGTCGTTACCGATGAACAGCATCGTTTTGGCGTCCAGCAAAGAAGCATTTTGCGCAGCAAAGGCTTTAATCCGGATGTGCTTTCGATGACGGCTACGCCGATTCCCAGAACATTGGCGATCACTGCTTACGGGGACATGGATGTTTCCGTGCTTGGCGAGCTTCCTTCTGGAAGAAAACCCGTGAAAACTTATTGGGTTACCTCAGACAAGCTGCAGAGGGTGTTTCAATTTTTGTTAAAAGAGTTGGCAAATGGCCGGCAAGGATATGTAATTTGTCCATTAATCGAAGAATCGGACAAATTGGACTTGCAAAATGCCATCGACTTGTACGAACAATTGCAGCGTTTTGTGAAACAATACGACGTCGGTCTTCTTCACGGCAGGATGCCTGCCGAAGAAAAAGAGGACATCATGCGGCGTTTCAGCGAAAATGAAATCCAAATTTTGGTCTCGACAACAGTCGTTGAAGTTGGCGTGAATGTGCCGAATGCGACAGTGATGATCATTTATGACGCGGACCGGTTCGGACTTTCGCAGCTGCATCAATTGCGCGGAAGAGTGGGCAGGTCTTCACATCAATCTTACTGCATTTTAATTGCCGATCCGAAAAATGACATGAGCAGGCAGCGAGTGGAGGCGATGACGCGCACGAATGACGGTTTTGAAATCGCCAGATTGGATATGGAATTGCGGGGTCCGGGAGAATATTTCGGAACGAAGCAAAGCGGTGTGCCGGAATTTAAAATTGCGGATTTGTTGACAGACTATGAGATGCTGGAGTATGCGCGGAATGATGCTGCGCAGACAGCAAGTCGATCCGATTTCAAAACATCGGCGGAGCTAGCTCCATTGCGGCGTTATTTGCAGCGTTCGGGAATATTTGAACAAACGATTTTAGACTAAGCTCGCAAAGAAAGTTCATTACAGCCGCCAACCTTTCATATGATGTTATAACAAGGTTGGAGGTGCATGTTATTTGTCCTATCAACAATACGGCATTTCAGAACAGCTTGTGGAGAAAGTAAAGAAAAAAATGAAAAATCCGCTGTTGAAAGAGAAAGTGAAAAATAAGCTTGAAGGCATTACGAAGCACGATCTGCAGCAATCCGCGAAGGTGAAATCATTAATTCAGAGCGTATCGAAACAGCTGGGAATAAAAATAGATGCCGCACAAACGGAGAATATTACAAAATTTGTGATCGATCAAAAAATTGATCCAAAAAATACTTTTCATTTAATTAAATTGTGGAACATGTTTCGATAACATTTTGCTTAAAGCCGATTGACGGGGATCAGTCGGCTTTCTCACGCTCATCATCATGCCGGCATGCCGGGGACAAGCGTCAGATTGAATCTATGCATAAAAAAAACCGCGGAATGGATCCGCGGCCAATAGGTATCTTCATCGATACCTTTCATGGGAGAGGAGAAACCGGATGAAGAGCTTATGGGGAAACGTAAGTCTTCTCCGTGGTTATCAACGGTATCTTTCGACGCCGTCGTTATCATTGTTAACGGACCGTCATTTTTTTATACATGCTCTCGAAAAAAAATTTAAAATAAGAAAAGAATGTGGTACGATAGCACAATAATATGCATGGCAAAGGAATGTTAGCATGAGAGTCATTTCAGGAACCGCCAAAGGCAAACGGTTAAAATCAGTGCCGGGGAAGGGGACGCGTCCGACATCTGACCGCGTAAAAGAAGCGATGTTCAGTGCAATCGGTCCTTATTTCTCAGGAGAACGCGTGCTGGACTTGTATGCCGGAACCGGCGGGCTTGGCATTGAAGCTTTAAGCCGGGGATGCGGTTTTGCCGTTTTCGTTGATAAAGACCGGCGCAGCATGGCAACGGTGAAGGAAAATTTGCAATTCACCGGATTGGACAGCAAAGCGCAATGTTTGAATATGTCAGCAGAACGAGCGATCGCTTATTTGAGCAAAAAAGGCGTTTCATTCGATCTGTTGTTTATCGATCCGCCGTACCATTTGCCCGGCATCGAGCAGCAGCTGGAAATGATGCTGCGAAAACAGCTGATTCAACCTCATGCATTGGTCGTATTGGAGCATGATAAAACGCAGCATTTTCCACAGGCCATTCATTCGCTGGAATTAATCAAAAAAGCTGAATACGGCAGCACAGCGCTGTCTTTCTACAGAAATGCATTGGAGGAGTTGCTTGATGAAACAAGAGAAGATAGCCGTATATCCAGGGAGTTTTGATCCTGTCACTTATGGTCATTTGGATATCATCACCCGAGCTGCAAGCCAGTTTGACAGGCTGATTGTGGCCGTATTAAACAATTCGAAGAAAAATCCTTTGTTCAGCGTGGAAGAAAGAAAAGCATTGCTGCATTCTGCGACGAAAGACATCCCTAATGTGGAGATCGACAATTTCAGCGATTTGCTCATCAGATATATGGAATCAAAAGGCGCTCGAGTGATCATTCGCGGCTTGCGGGCAGTGTCTGATTTTGAATACGAGCTGCAAATGGCTTCGACCAATCGCAGATTAAGCGATCAAATTGAAACATTTTTTATGATGACGAACCCAAAGTATTCTTTTCTCAGTTCCAGCATCGTGAAAGAGGTCGCTTCTTTCAACGGCGGCGTGAGTGATTTTGTGCCTCCGGAAGTGGAGGCCGCGCTGAAAGAAAAATTAAACAACAGCGAATAACTTACCTGGGGTCATGTTTCGCTGAGCGGCGAATGATCATCAGCGCAAACAAGCTCAGGCAGCTGATCAATAGAAATCCGAAAATCGGCATTTCCCAAAATGAAGGAATGTGCGCCGCAGCTTCCAATGCGGCCGGATGGCCGCGGGATTCGCTGACGAAGCTTGGACGAATCGCTGCAGTAAGTTTTTGGTACGGAAGCCACATGAGCAATGATAAGCTTGCAGCGATCAACGTTTGGAGCGTTTTCCAGAATAAAAAGGTGCGGTATCGCATGCCTGTGCCAGACATATAACTTTTCGTCATCATGTGAACGGACAATCCGCCGAATGTAAGGGCTGATGTGATGAGCGTAATTTTCACAAGATGGGCTGCATCCATATGGCTGATAAAATACAGCCCGATATGAATTTCAAACATGCCTGCAAACAATGTGTGAAGCTTCGGAAAGGACGATGCTGCATGGATCATAACGGAAAAGAAGATGATGACGCCCCCGATGAGAAACAGTTGCTGCACGGCATTTTTGACCGAACTGGACAATAATCTGCCGAACGGCTGCATCGGTTCATTGGCTTGCTCAGTCATGCCAGCGCTTCTGTTTGGGAGCTCTGTTCGGCGCTGATGCAAAAGCAGGGCAATGATCCAGAAAGAAATAAAGATGACGAGTAACATATAAGGACCGGCTGCCGGGTCTTTAAGAAAAGCTGCTGCAGCTAAATTAATGACGAGCACGGGATTGCACATATGAGACAAGATGAGAATGTTTTCGCCTTCGATTCGATCCAGTGCATGGCGTTTGACGACTGATGAAGTGAATTTTGCACCGGCAGGATAACCTGCAAACCAGCCTGTGAGCACTGCCGCTCCTCCCGTGCCGGGAATGCCGAGCAAACGGCGGCTTGCAGGATGGAGCTTGCTTGAAATGCGCTCTAGCGCCCCGCTTTCAATGACCATTTCAATGAGAATGAAATAAGGAAGCAACACGGGAAAGACGTAATTCCACCAAATGTTCAGTCCGGTTAACGATGCTTCAAAAGCTGCTTCCGGTGCAAGCAAAATATTGGCAGCAAGCAGCAAAACAGAGACCGCGTACACAATCGTCATCGACTTGCTGCTTGACATGGTGCGCATGGTGCTCAAATGATCACCTCGAATATGTTAAAATTAGTACATACTTACGCTTGTACTTCTGGAATTAGACCTTGCATGGAAGGAGCGGCCCGGATGAGAGAAGGGAAGAAAACATTTTTTCAGCGAAACTTTTACATCAAACTGATCGCTGCCATCGCATTGTTCAGCTATTTGTTTTTTTACATGCCTACGCCTTACGTCGTGTATCAACCCGGCAAAGCGATGCTGATTCGCCCGATGGTGGAAGTAAGCAGTCAGGATAACGATGAGGAAGGCTCGATTTATTTAACGACGGTCAGCATGTCTTATCCTTATGCGAACGTGTATAAGACGCTTCGCTCTTTTTTGAGCCCGCATATGGATTTGGCGAAACGGAAAGATGTGTTTGGCGATGAAAGCACGGAAGAATATTCTGAGCGTCAGTCTTATGTGATGAGAACTTCACAAAGCAATGCGATCCAAGCCGTTTACAATGAGCTCGGCATTCCGTATGAAGTGAAGACCCAATCGATTTCTGTATTGAGCACCATGCCAGGCACCTCGGCGGAGAAACTGCTTCGGCCGGGGGATCAAATATTGGAAATTGATGAAAGGATCATCCACGAACCTGATGACATGCTGCAGTACATTGCAGAAAAACAAGTCGGCGAAGAAGTGGAAGTGAAATTTTTGCGCGAAGGCAAGGAACGTTCGGCATCGATTCGATTGACAGACATTTCCGCGCATGAAAGTTCTCAAGGCGAGGAAAAGCCCAGGCCGGGCATCGGCATTTATTTAGCGATTGTGGAGACGGTAGCGGCGGAAAGAGAAGAAGATCAAGTGAATCTTGTCGTGGAAAATATCGGCGGACCGTCCGCAGGATTAATGTTTGCGCTGGAAATATACGATTTGCTCACCGCCGGCGATCTGACGAAAGGGTACCGCATCGCAGGCACGGGTACGATAACCGTTGACGGCAAAGTCGGGGTCATCGGGGGAGTGGACTACAAAGTCGTCGGCGCCCATCGACAAAAAGCAGATATCTTTTTTACGCCGCACGATTTATATCCGAAGGACGGTCAATCTTTTCAGCCGATCCTTAACTACACGATCGCCAAAGAAAAAGCGAAGCAGCTGAACACCGATATGAAGATCATTCCGGTCGACACGCTCCAGGAAGCGATCCAATATTTAAAAAGCTTGCCTCCCAAACAAGCGGGATAAACATGTTCAACCCCGCATTAAATTTACTAATGTGAATTAGATAAACATAAATATGACAGGCGAAAGGAAAGATGGCGATGGAACAGTTTGATGATCTTGAACGATTAAGCAGCGAGTTTCAAAAAGGCCATGCGCCCAATTGAAAAAATCAGCTGAGCAAAGAATTATTCATCTGGCTCATTTGTTTAACAGCAGCAGCCGCTGGACCAGTTTTGTTAATGAATGCTCGTTTCACGCTAACGTTCGTGATCGCTCCATTGTTGTTTATTGCAGCGAGCAGCATCTTATGCCATTCGTTAATCGTTCGAGTCAGAAATCCAGTTTTCTGTGCTGCCTGTTTCTTTTGTCCTATTCTGTATTTTTATGGATGATGATTCAAGATCTCACGTTCTTGCATTTCATTAAACAATTTGCAACATTGCGGCTGTCGGCTGATGGCTTGGCGATTCTTCCAGTCACCCACCTTTTTTGGTTATGCGTGATCTTGCGGTCTCTTCGCAAGGGATGGCACGGCTTTGTACTCCGCAGCTATGAATTTTGGGCTGTGACAACAATTGCTTTCTGCCTCGCTAAATTGGATATATTCCCCTCAGAAGGCATTGCTTTTTGTTGTATGTTTTCCTTCAGCAAATGATCGATGCTAAAACGGTTGTAAAATTTAGAAATAAAATGAAACATTTACTGCACGGTTAGCATTTATATTTTTTGATATGAATTATGATTCAAACTGGGATGCAAACTTGATCGGATGCTGCCGGAACTCCCGGTACAAATCCATGCTGGAAACGCTTCGGTAAGCCAGCGCATATACGGATGATGCTTGAATATCTGCCGCCAGAAGCGCGGCGTTTTTCTTATTGACGTTCGTAATGATCGGCGCCTTGGCTGTTTTTTTCATTTTTTTAAGCAATTGCTGTCCCTGTTCATTGAAACCAAGCACTCGTATGTATTGCGCGCCTTGCTTTAATTTATTACGGGTCATGCCGCTTTTTTTGCAGTTGAGCAGCACGTTTAGCAAGGTGCGCTGAATCTTTGCCGCAGTGTATCGTTTCGTCTGAAGCGCAGCGATCAAATCGGATGCGGTCACGGAATTTGAATTTGCCGGCTGGTAAATCAATTGTTTCATCCGATATTCCAACCCTTCGGTCATCCCGTGTATTTGATGCAATTCTTCCAAAGATTTGGTCACAATGGAATGATAGAGCGGGTGAGTAAAGCGATCCCAATCGACCGGTCCTCTTCCTGCTTCGAACTCCCGCTTCAGGATGCGGAGCGTCGAGGACGGAACATAGCTTGCGATCGATTGAAGATTGCCGGAGCTCGCGATTTGTCGTCGAATGGCCGTTGCGCTGGCGATTTGGCTGTCAGACATGTGCGGCTGATGATATTCAGCCTTGATGCGTTTGATTGTGCACGGAATGATCCTGCTCTGCAACCGTTTCAGCGCAATGAGATAATGCAAGCCGAGGCTGTTGTTCGGCTGAGAGAGATCTGCCGCCGTTTCAAAACGGGCGATATTTTTGACCGCTTGACTGTATGCTGCAGGGTAGCCTATGCCAAGTTTTAACTGTTTCTGCAACTCTTGCTTGAAAACGTCGTCTTCTTCATGGAGCCACTGCGCAAGCTGTTCCAGTTCCTCGATGCTGCCGTGCTCGCTTCCGAAACAGACGGCATCTACGATGCCGCTTGCTTCTAGAACGGATACAGCTCCATAGGCAAACCATTCGGCAGGCTGAAAGGCGTAGATCGAGGGCAATTCCAATACGAGATCCGCGCCGGCATGCAGCGCCATTTCAGCCCGTGCCCATTTGTTAACCAAAGCCGGCTCGCCTCGCTGAAGAAAATTTCCGCTCATGACAGCGATCACAGCATCTGCGCCTGTTATTTGTTTCGATTGTTGCAAATGATATACATGTCCGTTATGAAGCGGATTGTATTCGACGATCAGTCCAACGGTTTTCATCGCTGACCCCCTGATTCATTTTTTTCTATTGTACGAAATAAGAAATCATTTGACAAAACAGAAGTTTGACCGATATAATAAGTTTTGTTTGCAGAGGTGATTGCATTGTCATTGCATTTAAATTTACGGCATTTGGAATCAGCCGATCAACCGATCGCATTGCATGACGTTTTGCAGATCGGCCAATGGTTGTTATCCCGCAAAGACATTAAGTCGGCCGCGCCTTTTGAAGTGAATCTGACTGCCCGGTTGGCAGCAGACGTTGTTGAGGTAGCTGGGGAAAGCAAAGGCGAAGTTCTTTTCGTTTGCTCCCGGTGTTTAACCGAATATAAGGAAGAGCTGACTGTTCCTTCAGAACACGCGTTTACGAAGCTGAAAGAAATTGCAGATGCTGACAGCGAAGATCGCATTCAATGGATTAACGGGGATTTGATCGATTTAAGCACTTATGTGCAAGAAGATATTTTGCTTGACTTGCCGTATGTGCCGCAATGCAATCCGGGCTGCAAGGGGCTTTGCCCTCAATGCGGAACGAATTTGAACGAAAGTTCTTGCGATTGCAAGATTGAAACGATCGATCCACGTTTGGAAAAGTTAAAACAGTTTTTTAAAGAATAGAAAAAACATGCATTAAGATTAGTCGAAGGAGGTGTTCAACATGGCGGTTCCAGCTAGAAGAACTTCCAAATCCCGCCGCAATAAGCGCCGCGCTCATCTGAGCTTGAAAGTAACGGGGATGGTTGCGTGCGACCAATGCGGTGAATTGAAAAAAGCGCACCATGTGTGCAGAGTTTGCGGTACTTATAAAGGCAGAGACATCGTTAAGTCTTCTTAATATAATATCCGCAACACCAAAACGCTTCATCATGAGATGCAGCGTTTTTTCTTTTGCATTTTTTATTTTTCTCTTCACAATTATGATGAAATACTATATACTACTTTTAGTATCAGGTATTAAATTTGAAGGTGGTGCTTGCCATCAAACGTTTGCCAAAACGACAGCGGCAACAGCAGCTGGCAAAGGCGATCGAGGAGAATCCTTTTATTACGGATGAGGAATTGACGCGTATGTTTCATGTCAGCATACAGACGATTCGACTCGATCGTTTGGAACTTGGAATCCCGGAATATCGCGAACGCATTAAAAAAATGGCAGAAAAAAGTTATGATCAGGTTCGATCGCTGCCTTTGCATGAAGTCATTGGCGAACTCATCGATTTGCAGCTCGATCGCAGCGGCATTTCGATTTTTGAAATCAGGGAAGAACATACTTTTTCACGCACGGGAATCGCGCGGGGTCATCATATATTTGCTCAAGCGAATTCATTGGCTGTTGCGGTCATCAATGATGAAGTAGCTCTGACGGCATCTGCCGATATTCGATTCATACGTCCTGTGAAGCTGCATGAAAAGTGCGTGGCCAAAGCGTATGTTCGATCCGCATCCGGGGAAAAGAGAAAGGCGAGAGTGGAAGTTTTTACTTATGTAGGAGATGAATTGGTTTTCCAAGGCAACTTTTTAATATACCGCTCGGATAAAGACAAGGTAAACGAAGGAGGAACAATCGGTGAAGATCGCGATTGATGCGATGGGCGGCGACGCAGCACCGGGCATTAATGTTGAGGGCGCCTTGTTAGCGGCAAGAGAATGGAAAGATTTGGAACTCATATTAGTCGGTGATGCACGTCAAATCGAACCTCTGCTGAGCGATGCTCCTCCCAATATTCATATTAAGCATGCGGAAGAACGAATTGAAGCGGAAGATGAGCCGGTTCGAGCCATTCGCAGAAAGAAAAATGCGTCCATGGTCATTGCTGCCAACATGGTGAAGTCGCAGGAAGCGGACGGAATGATTTCTGCAGGCAATACCGGGGCGCTGATGGCGCTTGGATATTTGGTGATCGGCCGAATAGACGGCATCGAACGGCCGGCGCTGGCGCCGTTGCTGCCTACGCTGAACGGCAAAGGCGTATTGGCGCTTGATCTTGGGGCGAACATGGACGCTACGCCAAAGCAGCTGGTTCAATATGCAGTCATGGGAAGCATTTACCGCTCCAGTTCACACGGGCTCAAGGAACCGCGAGTAGGGCTTTTGAATATTGGAACAGAGGACAATAAAGGCAATGAGCTGACGAAAGCCGCTGCAGAGTTGTTGAGTGAAGCCCCGATCAATTTCATAGGCAACGTTGAATCTAGAGATGTATTGCATCACAATTGCGATGTGCTCGTTTGCGATGGATTTGCCGGAAACATTATGTTGAAGTCGATGGAAGGCGTCGCCGATGCAATTTTTTCCGAGTTAAAGCGCATTTTCACTCGCAATTTGCCGAATAAGTTGGCTGCCGCCGTGTTAAAATCAGATTTGTTGAAATTCAAGGAAAAGATGGATTATCGCGAGCACGGAGGAGCTCCGCTGTTAGGCGTGAACGGCGTATGCATTAAAAGTCACGGTTCTTCAGATGCGAATGCGATGAAGAATGCCATACGGCAAGCACGCTTGGCGTGCAGTTCGAACTTGGTGCAGCTTTTGTCCAAGGAATTCAAGAAGAATTGAGAGGGTGGATATGATTACTACGCCAGTTAAAATTCTGGGAACAGGAAAGTATGTGCCTGAACGGGTGCTGACGAACGAAGACTTGGAAAAAATGGTAGACACGAACGATGAATGGATTACGACGAGAACGGGCATTAAAGAAAGGCGCATAGCGGCAGAAGATCAGGCAAGTTCTGATTTGGCCTATGAAGCATCCCTTAAAGCGTTGGATGCGGCCGGCATCACTGCGGAAGAAATTGACCTGATTATCGTGGCGACGATTACGCCGGACATGTTTTTCCCGTCTACTGCATGCATACTGCAAGACAAACTTGGCGCCAAGAAAGCCGCAGCCTTTGACTTGTCCGCAGCTTGCTCAGGCTTTATATACGGATTAGCCAATGCAGTGAACTTTATTGCTTCCGGCATTTATAAATATGCATTAGTCGTTGGCAGTGAATGTTTGTCCAAAATAACAGATTATACCGATCGAAACACTTGCATTTTGTTCGGCGACGGCGCAGGCGCTGTCGTGCTTGGACCGGGTGAAGAGGGCAAAGGATTTTTGTCTTTCGAGTTGGGCGCCGACGGATCCGGCGGCGAATTGCTTAAACTGAAAGGCGGCGGGTCTCGCCATCCATCATCGCAAGAGACAATCGATCAGAAGATGCACTACATTGACATGAACGGCCGCGAAGTGTTTAAATTTGCCGTAAAGGTGATGAACAGCGCGGCGGAAGAGGCGCTGAAGAAGGCGGGACTGGATAAATCAGACGTTGATTTATTAGTGCCTCATCAAGCTAACATTCGAATTATTCAGTCTTCGCTTAACCGGCTGCAGCTTTCAGAAGATAAATGCATCATCAACTTAGACAAGTATGGCAACGTTTCGGCAGCTTCCATACCGATTGCATTGGCTGAAGCTGTGGAACAAAACAAGATTAACGACGGAGACGTCGTCGTGCTTGTCGGATTCGGGGGCGGCCTCACTTGGGGAGCTTCCGTTCTGAAATGGTAATTATTCTTGGAACGGAAAAGGAGGGACTTTAGATGGGGAAAATCGCATTCGTGTTTCCAGGCCAAGGCGCTCAGTCTGTAGGCATGGGCAAAGATTTGCATGAAGCGGATGCCGCCGCGCGAAAAATATTTGAAACGGCAGATGAAGTGCTTCCTTTTGCTCTGACGGATCTCGTGTTCAATGGACCGGAGGAAGAATTGAAGCAAACGTATCATACTCAGCCTGCCTTGCTCACAGCGAGCATTGCCGCTTTGGAAAAGTTTCGGGAAAAAGGAATTGAGCCTGATTATTATGCGGGTCACAGTTTAGGCGAATACAGCGCTTTGGTGGCGGCTGGAGCGCTGCGGTTCGAAGATGCGGTTCGGCTCGTGCATTTGCGAGGGATTTACATGAATGAAGCTGTTCCGAGCGGAAGCGGCAGCATGGCAGCCGTCCTCGGAGCGGACCGCGAACGATTGAGCGCGCTGTGTCAAGAAATTACAAATTCCGGCGATCTGGTAGAGCTTGCCAACATGAACTGCCCGGGACAGATTGTCGTTTCCGGGAGCACGGCCGGCGTGAACAAGCTGCTGGAGCGAATCAAAGAGACGGGAGCGAGACGGGCAGTTCCGCTCGAAGTGAGCGGCCCATTTCATTCTTCGCTCATGAAACCGGCGGCGGAACGGCTTGCTCAAGCGATGCAGGATGTGGAATTTTTCGATGTTGACAAGCCTGTCGTTTCGAATGTGACGGCCCGAGCGGTCAGCGATGCAGAAAGTTTTAAGCGGCTGCTCATTGAACAAGTTGATTCACCCGTCCTTTGGGAAGACAGCGTGCGTTGGATGATCGAGCAAGGCGTGGATCGATTTATCGAAGTGGGTCCAGGCAAAGTATTGTCCGGGTTGATCCGAAAGATCGACCGCAATGTGAAAGTTTACGCAGTTTATGACATCCCAACGATTGAATCGTTTGATGAGGAGGAATTCCATGCTTGAGGGCAAAGTTGCGATCATCACAGGCGCTTCCCGCGGCATCGGCAAGGCGATTGCGTTGAAACTGGCGGAACACGGCGCCGATTGCGTCATCAATTACGCCGGAAACGAATCGCTGGCTGCTGAGACAGCGGTGGAAATTGAACGAATGGGCCGGAAGGCAATCACGGTGAAAGCGGATGTTTCCGATGCTAAACAAGTGGAAGACATGGTCAAAGAGACGCTTGAGCATTTTGGCAAGGTAGACATTTTAGTGAATAACGCCGGGATCACGCGTGATAATTTAATTATGCGGATGAAAGAATCCGAGTTTGACGAAGTGATCGATACGAACTTGAAAGGCGTGTTCAACTGCTTGAAGGCCGTCACACGGCCGATGATGAAACAGCGGTCTGGAACGATCATTAATGTGACATCAGTGATCGGCTCCATCGGCAACCCCGGGCAGGCGAACTATGCAGCAGCCAAATCGGGGGTCATCGGCTTGACGAAGACGGCGGCGAAAGAGCTGGCTTCTCGAGGCATTACCGTCAATGCAGTTGCTCCAGGTTTCATTGATACAGATATGACGAAACAGCTGCCTGAAGAAGCAGTCGCCCGGTTAAAAGAACAAATTCCGCTTCAACGTTTGGGCGTTCCGGAAGATATTGCCAAAGTGGCATTGTTTTTAGCTTCTGACGCTGCTTCTTACATGACGGGCCAAACGCTTCATGTGGACGGCGGCATGTACATGGGAAGCTGATTTGAATTAAGAAGCTTGTTTTTAGAAAGCTTTGTAATCATGATTTGATTTTCGTATAATACCAAAAGGAGGTGAGCCGTATGTCAGATGTATTCGAACGGGTAAAGTCTATTGTTGTGGATAGACTGGGAGTCGATGAAGCGGAAGTAACGCTTGAGGCATCTTTTAAAGATGACTTGGGAGCAGATTCATTGGATGTCGTTGAACTCGTCATGGAATTGGAAGATGAATTTGATCTCGAGATCTCTGATGAAGATGCGGAGAAAATCACAACCGTCGGCGAGGTTGTAGACTACATTCAATCTCAGCAATAATGACTTTTTGAATTATGGTCCCGCCTTGCAACAAGACGGGACTATTCATTATCTGAATCAGCGAATGCTTACTAATAGAGGTGTAATTATGAAGCGAAGAGTAGTAATAACGGGAATGGGCGTCATATGTTCACTCGGAGAAAGAATCGATGATGTTTGGGAAGCATTGCTCGCTGGGAAATCCGGGGTGCGTCTGATCGAATCGATCGATGTAGAACCGTATACGACGAAAATTGCCGCCTCTGCAGATCAGTTTGATCCATTGAATTACATGGAGAAGAAAGACGCCAGAAAGATGGATCGGTTTGTGCAATTCGCTGTGGCAGCTGCTGAAATGGCTCTCAAAGATGCAAATTTAAACATAAAAGAGGATGCAGATCCGGAGCGAGTCGGGGTTTATGTCGGATCAGGCATCGGCGGCCTGCAAACTTGGGAAGAGCAGCATAAGACGCTGATCGAAAAAGGTCCGAAAAGAGTCAGCCCTTTCTTCATTCCGATGATGATTGCCAACATGGCTGCCGGTCAAATTTCGATTCGCAGCGGCGCGAAAGGGCCGAACAGCACCGCAGTGACTGCTTGCGCAACGGGGACTCATTCCATTGGTGAATCATTCAAGCTGATTCAACGCGGTGAAGCAGATGTGATGATCTGCGGCGGTGCGGAAGCGCCGATTACACCGACTGGGCTGGCTGGATTTGGAGCGCTTCGCGCCATGTCTACCCGCAATGATGAGCCGGAAAAAGCGAGCCGTCCATTCGACAAAGGCAGAGATGGATTCGTGATGGGCGAAGGCTCGGGAATACTCATCATCGAATCTTTGGAACATGCGGTTCGAAGAGGGGCAAACATCTATGGCGAGATTGTGGGCTACGGCATGAGCGGAGACGCTTATCATATTACAGATCCAGATCCGGACGGCGCCGTGCGCTGCATGAAACGCGCATTGGCGGATGCTCAATTGCAGCCTGAAGAAGTGGATTATATTAATGCTCACGGCACTTCCACGCCTGTCGGCGACATTTCAGAAACGAATGCGATCAAAACGGCTTTTGGCGACCATGCGTACAAACTGGCCGTTAGCTCAACGAAATCGATGACCGGACATCTGCTGGGTGCTGCCGGCGGATTAGAGGCTGTGATCAGTGCTTTAACGGTCAAACATGATTGGATTCCGCCAACGATTAATCTTGAAGATCCCGATCCTGAATGTGATCTGGATTATGTGCCTAATCAAGCGAGGAAGGCAGAGGTTCGCGTTGCGTTATCCAATTCGTTCGGTTTTGGAGGACACAATGCATCGATTGCCATTAAAAAATATGAGGAATGATTGGTTATGACCAGTAATCAGCCTCTATCGGATTTGCAGCGCGCGCTGAATATACATTTTAACCGCGAAGAACTTTTATTGCAGGCGTTCACTCATTCATCTCACGTGAATGAACATAAGGCATGCGGCGATCGAGACAACGAGCGGCTTGAATTTTTGGGCGATGCTGTGCTGGAACTTGCCGTTTCCGAATATTTGTACAACCATTATTCCGATCTCTCGGAAGGGGAATTGACGAAAATGCGCGCGGCGATCGTTTGCGAAGCATCGTTGAAACAATTCGCACAGCATTTGCAATTTGGAGATTATGTGTTGCTTGGAAAAGGGGAAGAGAATACGGGCGGCCGCACCCGCCCGGCTCTTTTGGCTGATTTGTTCGAAGCGTTTATCGGCGCATTGTATTTGGATCAAGGCTTTGATGCCGTCCGTTCATTTCTGAATGAGCATTTGTTTTCCAGGTTGTCTGACCTGTCCTCTCAAACCTTGTTTGATTATAAGACAGAACTGCAAGAATGGATGCAAAAACGCGGCATGGGAAGCCCGCGTTATGAAATCGTCGAAGAAAGCGGACCCGCCCACGATCGAGCATTTACGGCAGAGGTTTACACGGAGGATAAAGTGTGGGGCCAAGGGAAGGGGCGCTCAAAGAAAGAAGCTGAGCAGCAAGCGGCTTCGAATGCGCTGCGCCTGTTAAAGAATCTCAGCAATCCGCAATCTTAAGAGTGTTGTTCACACTATATGAACGGTATAAAAGATGATTTGGTCTTTGTTTATGCATCTTTGATGCCGTATATATAGTGTGGACAGCTCTTTTTTTGACAAGGCCGTTGCTTTCGCAAGGCAACAATCAAGCTTGGAGTTTCACGATCAGAGGTGAAGTCATGTTTCTTAAACGGATCGTCTTGAGCGGATTCAAATCGTTCGCGGACAAAACTGAACTGGAATTTGGGAAGGGCATCTCTGCAGTCGTCGGTCCGAACGGAAGCGGAAAAAGCAACATTTCCGATGCGATCAGATGGGTGTTGGGGGAACAAAGCGCAAAAAATTTGCGCGGCGGCAACATGCAGGAGATTATTTTTGCCGGCAGCGATTCTCGCAAGCCAGTGAACTTCGCCGATGTATCTTTGACATTGGATAATACGAGCGGCGCGCTGCCTTTAGATTTTTCCGAGGTGACCGTGACCCGCAGGCTTCACCGCAGCGGTGAAAGCGAATATTTTATCAATAAGCAGTCCTGCCGTTTGCGCGACATTACTGAACTGTTCATGGACACCGGCATCGGCAAAGAAGCTTATTCCATTATCGGTCAAGGGCGCATTGAAGAAATATTAAGCACGCGGTCGGAAGATCGGCGCGCGATTTTTGAAGAAGCATCCGGCATTGTGAAGTATAAAACCCGGAAGAAAGATGCGCAGCGCAAACTGGACGATACCGAGCAAAATATTCTCAGAATTCATGATTTGTTGTCTGAATTGGAAGATCAACTCGAGCCGCTGAAGCAGCAATCGGAAAAAGCCAAATCGTATAAAAAGCTGAAAGAAGAACTATCATCCCATGAAATCGCTTTATATGTTTATCAAATCGAAGATGTTCATCGGCAATGGCAGGAAGGGACGGAAAGACTGAAACAATTAGAGGAAGAGCAAGCGAAATGGGCTGCGATCGTCGGTCAGCATGATGCGCTGCTTGCAAGCGACCGAGAGATGATTCGCAAGCTGGATGAACAGTTGCAGCAGCTGCAAGCAGATTTGCTGCAAGTCAGCGAGGAAGTGGAGAAGAGCGAAGGGCAAGGCGAAGTGCTGCGCGAGCGTGAGCGGAATTTGCAGCAAAACAAGCAGCGGTTGTCAGAAGCCCTGGAAAACATGCAAAAAAGAACGGCTGAAACAGAACATGAAATCAACCAGGCTCGCTTAAAACACGAAAAAATCAAGGCAGAACTGAACAAGATTGCTGACAAACTGACGCAAGAAGAAGAGCGTTATTCCGGCGTATCCGCAAGCAAAGACAGTGAAGAAGAACGGTTAAAAAGCGAATTGCTGGATGTGTTGAATGACGCAGCCAATCACCGCAATGAAATCCGTTATGCCAATCAACAAATCGAATCGCTGGAGAAACGATTTGCCCGCCTGCAAGAGGAATACAGGCAAGACGAGAGCAAATTGGATGAAGCAAGCCGCAAATTAGAACAGTTAAAAGCGGATCAAGTTATGCTTCGTCAGAAGCTGGAGGAAGCCGGCGCCAGTTTCGAAAAACAGAGTGAAGATTTGCAGCGCGAGAAGCAATTGCTGCAAGAAGCGGAAACGGCTTTGCGCAAATGGCAGCAGCATTACGGAACGATCAGCTCCAGATACCATGCATTAAAAGATATGCAGAGCGATTATGACGGGTATGTTCACGGCGTGAAAGAGGTGCTGAAAGCAGGCCGCGATCATCGATTAAGGGGCATATACGGGGCTGTGGCCGAATTGATAGCCGTTCCTAAAGACATTGAGACAGCGATTGAAACAGCGCTCGGCGGTGCATTGCAATATATTGTGACGCAAGATGAAGCCAGCGCCCGGGAAGCGATCGCTTATTTGAAACAGCGCCGTGCCGGCAGAGCGACGTTTTTGCCGCCTGATGTCATGAAGCCGCGCCCAATCCCTTCCTATGAGAGGAACTTGATTGAACAAGCGGAAGGGTTCATTGGCATCGGATCAGAGCTGGTGAAGCATGATGAAAAATTTGCTTCCATCGTTTCTTATTTGCTCGGCCATGTGCTCATTACGGAAACGTTGGAACAGGCGAATCGCGTTGCCGCCATTTGCAAATATCGCTACCGGGCAGTGACGCTGGAAGGGGACGTCGTCAATGCAGGCGGCTCGATGAGTGGAGGCAGCTTGCAGCGAAAAGGAAACGGGCTGCCTGGCAGGCAGCGCCAGCTGGAAGAGTTGGAGAAACAGACGGTGAAAGCAGAAGAGCAGATGAAGCAAATTGAGCAAAAAACTGCTCAGCTTCGCCAATCATTGCAAGAGCGCGCCAGCCGCATGGACAGGTTGAAAGAAAAGGGCAATCAGATTAAGATGGAACTTGCCCGCATCGAAACAGAGAAAAATCATCATGAGTCCGAAAAAGCGGCGATTGAAACACGCCTTAACGTTCATCAGCAAGAACTGCGCAGCGCTGAAGAAGAATTGAATCAAATGCGGCAAAACAAAGCTGATGCAGAAGCAAAGCTTCAAAAAGCGCAGGCTTTAGAGCAGGACATTCAAGTTCA
>CALKAN010000344.1 GCA_937983035.1 uncultured Paenibacillaceae bacterium
GGAAGAGAAGGAATTGCAGGCAGCAGCTTCAGTTGCAGAAGATCATCATCAATACTATCGTCAGTTTGCACTCAAAAATGGCGAATGGTCGAGTGAAGACGAACTTGCTGAAGATGATGCTTCTGCGCTGGATGAACATTCTTTTGCCTCTTTCCTCGAACAATTGAAAATGAATCTTTCGGAAAAGTTTGAACAGTTTGAATCGCGTTCGGCTCAAGAGGAAATGATGGAACATGTATATTCGGCCTTGTCAGAACATCATCACTTGATGATTGAAGCCGGAACAGGCACCGGCAAATCGTTAGGCTATTTAATCCCTGCTCTTTATTATTCATTGATGCATGATGAAACCGTTGTGGTCGGCACGCATACGATTCATTTGCAGGAACAATTGCTGAAGAGGGACATCCCGCTTTTGCAGCAAGTATTTCCCGCGCCATTCAAGGCAGCCTTGCTCAAAGGGCGGAATCATTATTTATGTTTGCGCAAGTTTGAGCAGCAAGCGAACCGGTTTGAACCTGGAAGAAGCAAAGAAGAAGTGCTGACGATCGCCCAAATGATCGTTTGGCTGGGACAGACCGATGACGGCGATGACGAGGAATTGCATTTCACCGCCAAAGGGAAAAAGATTTGGGATGAAGTGGCCAGCGACGCCGATTCTTGTTTGAACCGAGCGTGCCCTTGGTTTCACCGCTGCTTTTATCATCGGGCGAAGCATAAAGCGAATCAAGCGAACGTTGTCATTACGAATCATTCCATGTTGTTTACCGATATGATCGCAGATCATCGCCTGCTGCCATCATACCAATATTTAATAGTCGATGAGGCGCATCATTTCGAAGACGTGGCCAGCAGGCATCTTGGCCGCAGCATCACGTACTTTTCTTTTTCTTTTGCTTTGTCGAGGTTGTACAAAGATGCGAATAACGGGATGCTGGTTCATTTGATGCAGCGGCTTTCCGGCAATGAAGATGAAAAGTTTGTTTCATGGCGCCTCGCCATCCAAGAGACGCTGCCCAAGCTCGTGCAAACAAAAGAGGAGTGGGAGCATTACACGTCTCTTGCCTATGAATTTTTAACGAAAGAAGCACCGATCAGCGGAGGTCAGGAAGCCGCGCAGCATGTGTATCGATTCAAGGACAACGAAGCGCCGAAAAGCTGGGATGCATTGATCGAAGCAGAATCCAATATTCACAGTTTGCTGACCGATGCTTTGAAAGCATTGGAACAGGTGCTGGCGGAACTGAAAGAAAACAAAGATGAGTTTGATCTGCAGAGCGCGGTTACGGATTTGGGCGGCGCGGTGAAAAATTTGGCATTGATCCGAGACGACTTGCGGTTCTTTACAACAAGGCCGAATCAAGATTTCGTATATTGGGCGGAATGCGATGCACATGCTGAAAAGAAGTCGCTGCATTTGAACGCCGTGCCCTTGAACGTGGGTTCCATCATACGGGAACAATTTTTTGAGCAAAAAGACAGCATCGTCCTCACTTCGGCAACGATGAGCGTGAATCGTTCTTTCGCATATGCCGCGGACCGTTTTGGGATCCGGTCCTATTTGGATACAGATCTGCTTCGCACCGTTCAATTGCAATCTCCGTTTAATTATCGGAAGCAGGCGCTTGTGTGCATTCCGAGAGATTTTCCAAAGATCCGGGGAGCGGGTTCTGATCCGGCATTCATTAAGCCGCTGATTGAATCATTGGCAGACGTGGCGAGAACGACCTCCGGCCGCATGCTTGTGCTGTTTACGTCGTATCAAATGCTCAGAACCGTGCATGATGCTTTAAAGACGAAATTGTCCGCATACGGCATCGATGTAATTGGACAAGGAGTAGACAGCGCGAATCGAAGCAAGCTGATTCATTGGTTTAAAGAAGGAAAAGCTAACGTATTGCTCGGCACGAGCAGTTTTTGGGAAGGGGTGGACATCCCCGGTGAATCGCTCAGCTGTTTGGCGATTGTCCGATTGCCGTTCCAACCGCCGAATCACCCATTGATCGAGGCGAGATCCGAACATCTGAAAAAGGAAAACCGCAATCCGTTTATGGATTACTCTGTGCCGCAGGCGGTCATACGGTTTAAGCAGGGGTTTGGACGATTAATTCGCCAGGCTGCAGACCGCGGCGTCGTTGTCATTTATGATACCCGAGTGTTGGAAACTTATTACGGCAAGCATTTTCTGTACTCATTGCCCGGTCCAAAAATTGAACATATGCACACTCGCGCATTGCCAGGCAGGATTAAAGAATGGTTTGATGAAAAAGATGGGGAGGAAGTGCAATGAAAACTTATAAAATATCTGAAGCAGTCGTTCGCAGGCTTCCCATTTATTTAAGACATTTAAACGAATTGTACAGACGAAACATTACGACCGTGTCTTCAAAGGAACTTGGCGTCAGATTAGATTTAAATCCTGCTCAAATTCGAAAAGATCTTGCGTATTTCGGAGAATTTGGCAAAAAAGGCATCGGTTATGACGTGCGTTATTTAATTGAAAAAATTCGCCACATTTTGAAGCTTGACCGCACGATTTACGTAGCTTTAGCCGGCGCCGGCAATCTCGGGCATGCCCTGTGCAATTATAATACGTATTTAAAGGACAATATGAAGATTACGGCCATTTTCGACGTTGTGCCGGAAAAGATCGGGAAGAAAATTAATCAGCTTACGGTTCAGCCGATGGACGAGTTGAAAGAAACGATTGAAAAAATGAACATTCGGGTCGGCATTATTACGGTTCCGGCTCCAGAAGCGCAAAAAGTAGCGGATGAATTCGTAAAAGGGGGCATAAAGGCGATTCTTAATTTTGCCCCGATTAATTTAAAAGTGCCGGACGATGTGAGGGTGCACTATGCAGATTTTACAACAGAACTGCACAGTTTAGCTTATTATTTAGATTGAGCGGGAAAGAAGGGAGATTATGGATGTCTGTAACTTGGATTAAAAATGGGCGCTTTATCGTGTGGAATGAACAAGAACCGATTCTGGAAGGTCATCTTATCATCAAAGAAGACAAAATTGTTTATTTGGACAAAAAGCCGCCGGAACAACACATGCATGCAGATGAAATCATCGATGGTTCCCATAAGTTGTTCATGCCCGGTTTCGTCAATACGCATACGCATGCAGCGATGTCGCTGCTGCGCGGGTTTGCCGATGATTTGCAGCTGCAAGAATGGCTGGAAAACAAAATATGGCCCAAAGAAGCTTTATTTACGGATGACGATGTATACTGGGGAACGATGTTGTCGATCACAGAGATGCTCAGGAGCGGAACGACCTGCTTTGCGGATATGTATGATCGGATGGACCGGGTTGCGCAAGCCGTTGAGCAAACCGGCATTCGAGCGTGCTTAACCCGCGGCATGATCGGCTTCGGCGGCGAAGAAGTGCGCCAAGCGAAGCTTAAAGAAGCGCGAGAATTCGCTCAGGAGTGGCACGGAAAAGCGGAAGGGCGAATTACGACGATGATGAGTCCGCATGCCCCGTACACTTGTCCGCCTGCTTTCATTGAACAAATTGCAGAAACGGCAGCAGAGCTTGATTTGCCTATTCATACGCACATGTCGGAAACTGCGGCAGAAGTTGAACAAAATGTGCGGCAATACGGCAAACGCCCTGTCCAGCATTTGCTTGATCTCGGCGTATTCAACCGGCCGACGCTCGTCGCGCACGCCGTCCATTTGACCGATGAGGAGATCGCTCTGCTTGCAGAGCACAACGTGCACGTGTCCCACAATCCGGGCAGCAATTTGAAATTAGCCAGCGGTGTCGCAAGAGTGCCGGACATGCTGCGGGCAGGCATCGTCGTATCGCTGGGCACTGACAGTTCTGCCAGCAACAACAATCTCGATATGATGGAAGAAGTCCGCTTGGCAGCACTTTTGCATAAAGGAACGAGCCAAGATCCGACGGCTGTTCCGGCTCTGACTGCATTGCAGCTGGGAACGCGCTGTGGTGCTGAGGCGTTATGGCTGGATCAAATCGGATCGTTGGAAATTGGAAAAAAAGCGGATTTGATCGCTTTGGATATTGATCAGCCGCATTATTTTCCGCATTCCAATTTGTTGTCTCACGTCGTATACGCCGCTTCTGCGCAAGACGTGACCGACGTTTGGGTGAACGGACGCAGACTCCTCCGAGACAAGGAACTGATCACTATTGACGAAGAGAAAGTGAAAGCAGAAGCGCAAGCACGATATGAAAGGTTGATCGGTGCCGGTGGCTAGATACCGAAGAAAAAAAAGACGCGTTCATCCGATCGTCTGGTTGATCGGTTCCTTCGCCTTGCTGCTGTTGCTTGCAGGCTGGTTTTATTGGGCGATTCAAGAGCCGTTGTGGCTGGAACGGAAGGAAGCCCGTGACATCATTTTGCAACAGTCATCGATGGTGAAAATTCATCAAATCCATCCTTTCATCGAAGAAGAGACGCATTATGCGGCCACAGGCGAGGATGAAGAAGGAAGATTGATGGTCGTTTGGCTTTCCGACGGCAACATCGATGAAGCATATTTAGAAGATCATGTGCCGCCGACGATCATTCGGCAACGATTGTTGAATGAACATCCGGAAGCAGAAATAATCCGAATCGTGCCTGGGTTGTTTGAGAAAGAGCGGGCATGGGAAGTGTTTTACAAAGTCCCTGAGGAAGAGGGGCACAGATATTGCTATGCTTATTATCGATTTGAAGATGGAGAGAAACTGGATACTTATCGATTATCTGTGCGGTAATATTCCTAAGCGTCATCACTCGTTGATGCAATGATATGCAGCAATCCATGCAATACTTAGAACAGCACCGGTTTCCATACTTTTTCAGACCATTGATCTATCAATTTGTGATATACTCAATGTATAGAATAGACAGGCTGGCCATGGAATTTCCATGGCCTGTTTATTCGGTAAAGGAGGGAATTGATGGATGAAATTACAACCGGTGCCTATTTTATTAAGTATGGTTTTTGCTGCTGTCGTCCTATTCGGAGGATGGTTTCTGTATCAGAATGCAGCTGTGGCCTCTCCTTTGCAGTCAACGGTTGAATCGATTGAAGGAATTAGGCACGTTTCAACGCAAGTTAACGGCGATCATGTGAATGTTGCGATGGAACTTGAGCGAGATGCAAGTTTGCGCGCCGTTATGAAGGAAATCCGAGAACGCAATGCTGATTTGCTGAAAACGCGCGATTTAAATATAAAGATTGAAAACAGCGGTTCCCGCGTGCTCGATGAGTGGTGGTCCAAATCTTTGTTTGACATTGCGGAAGCGATGGAAAACAAAAAGTACGGTGACATTCCGAAACTGCTGAATGAGCGAAAAGAGGAACTGGCAGGATTGCAAGTGCATACGGAGATGGATGAACAGCATGTATATGTCAGACTGACTTTGGGGGATGACAGCAAGTTTGTGATGCTGCCTCGAACGCCGGCGGTCATGGGGGTGTGGACGAATGAAACGGTACGCTAAGGAAATCTTGGCAGGTTCTCTTCCCGTGCTGCTGATATTTCTCATCTTCATCGGTGTCGATCCGATTCCGCTGCTTTTGTTGTCCGCGATCGGATTTGGCGTATTTTACATGACGCGCATGAGAGGAACCGTCGGAGTGAACGCTGAGCGGCGAAGCCGGTCTCAATCGATACCGAAACTGACTTTTGACGATATCGGCGGACAGGATCGAGCCAAGAAGGAGTTAATGGAGGCGCTTGATTTCTTGATTCGTCAAGAAGACATTAAGAAGCTGGGCATTCGTCCGTTAAAAGGCATTCTGTTGACTGGACCGCCCGGGACAGGAAAAACGCTGATGGCAAAAGCAGCAGCCCATTATACGGATTCCGTGTTTGTTTCTGCCTCTGGCAGTGAATTCATAGAAATGTATGTCGGCGTCGGCGCCAGCCGGATTCGGGAATTGTTTAAAGAAGCGCGTGCAAAGGCTCTGAAAGAAAATAAAGACAGTGCGGTCGTTTTTATTGATGAGATCGATGTCATCGGCGGAAAAAGAGACGGAAGTTCACATCGCGAATACGATCAAACATTAAACCAACTGTTAACGGAAATGGACGGGATTCATACTTCCGATTCGCCGCGCATTTTGATTTTGGCCGCAACGAACCGGAAAGAAATGCTGGACAGCGCGCTTTTGCGGCCGGGACGGTTCGACCGTCACATTAATGTTGATCTTCCTGACAAGAAAGGCCGGCTGCATATTTTAAAGATTCATGCCAAAAACAAACCGCTTCACCCGGATGTTAATTTGGAGCAAGTTGCGGAAGAATCGTATCAATTTTCCGGCGCCCAATTAGAGAGCTTGATGAATGAAGCGGCGATCTATGCGATGCGCGAAAATTTGGATATGATCGAGCAGCGTCATCTTTCGATGGCCGTAGACAAAGTGATGATGGGTGAAAAAACAGACCGTGAAACGACGCAAGAAGAAAAGAAACGCGTCGCTTTGCACGAGCTTGGTCATGCGATTGTCGCGGAAAAAGTTCGTCCCGGCTCGGTTTCGCAAGTTGCGCTCAGTCCGAGAGGGCAAGCGCTGGGGTATGTGCGTCACCGTCCTTCCCGCGATCAATATTTGTATACAAAAGTTTACATTGAAGAGCAGATTATGATCGCTTTAGGCGGGGCCGCAGCGGAAGAAATGTTTTATGGCGAGCGAAGCACAGGATCGCGCAATGATTTTGAACAAGTGCTGAACATGGTGCAGACGATGATTGATTCCGGTTTAACTCGGCTTGGCATCATCGAACGGGACATGGTGCCGAAGGAAAAACTGCAAGAAGAGACGAGCCGCATCTTGGATGAACTGACAGAACGAACTCGAAAACTGCTTGAGCAGCATCGGGTCGTATTTGAAAAATCGCTGGACATTTTGATGAAAGAAGAGACGCTGTCCGGGCAGCAATTCCGTGATTTGATGGCGCAAATTGAAGCTGAATCTGAAGCTGAAGAAACAGCATCTGTCATTGAAACGGCGTGATGCTGCGCAGATGTGGTCAGGGACAGCAGCGACTATTCCTCCAAGTCCATTTTCATTTTTGATTTCATGGATTTGGGGGAATTTTTTTAAAGAATGTCAATACTAGTTTTGGCCAATCGCATGCGCTACAATAGATTTATAGCAGTGATGAAAACTGCACAGCCGCAACTGCAGGCAAATGGACAGAATGGAATGATATGGAAGGTGAAATCATTGACCAGCTTAGTTCAAACTAATCCTTATCGAAGCGGCATGCTGCGTGCTTTTGAAGAAGGATCAGTTTCACTGCCGGCTCTGTTGATTCGTTATTATCATGCACTCGATTTGAATGAAACCGATATGATGCTAATCATCCATCTGTGGACGTTTCGGGAAAAGGAGCAAATTGCTTTTCCGACGATTGAGCAAATCTGTTCGCGCATGAGCGCAGGCGCTGAACTAGTCATCGCTTCCATTCAAAAACTGTTGAAAGCCGGTTGTCTGGCCATTGATGAAAAGCAAGATCCCGTCACTTCAATGAAGTATGAAGAATACAATTTGTCGCCATTGCTTATGAAATTAGCGGATTACATAAGCGGGCAAGAGGCTGCGTCCTGTGAGGAAAAAGCAGCATCTTCTTCAGCAGCGAAGGAAGAGAGCATTTTTACCGCATTTGAAAATGAGTTCGGCCGTCCGCTTTCTCCCATGGAATGCGAAACGATTTCGAGTTGGATCGACGAAGACAACTATTCGGAAGAATTGATTCGAGCGGCTTTAAAAGAATCCGTATTTGCAGGAAAAGTTCATTTTCGCTACATTGATCGAATTTTGCTGGAATGGAGTCGAAACCGCGTTCGAACGGCTGAAGAAGCCAAAGCTTATTCGCAGCGCTTTCGCGGCTGATTATGCCTTAATGTCATTCATTAAAGCGCATATGCAATAATGAGGATCTGATTATCAGCAACCCAAACATAAAAGGTTATATGTTGATGCCGCAGCGACAATCGGCGTCATTTACTTGAGTCAATCCTTTCATGATCCTGTGCTGACGATCGATGGCATGACACGATTGCTTTTGGCTGCAGCGTTGATTATCGTCATTGTCATTCATTTGGCTTCTTTGTTCAATATGCCTTTCAGCATCATTTATGTTCTTTTAGTATTTGGAAGTTTGCTTGGATTTGAATATTTCAAATTGGAGGAGATAATGCACAGCGGTTTTAGATTTGTTGTTCCAGGAGTGATTACGGTTGTGATATGGCATTGCTTCGGCCGCAAACTGTTGCTTTCAAAGCATCATTGAATCAAAGTTTTAAAAATAAAAAAACAGATTGCAAAAATGAAACAAGGCAATGGGAGAGATTGAATGATTTTCTTTCCGATTGCCTTGTTTTATCATCAATTTTGTTTATCGCGTTTGCCGAACAATTCTTCTTCTATTTCATGAGCGCGTGCGGCAGCGCGCAGGGCGGCTTGCTGCAATGACTCAAACACGTGATTTTGTTCCAAAACAGCGATCGCAGCTTCAGTCGTGCCCTTTGGAGAAGTAACTTTCTTCAGCAGGCTTTCCGGTGATTCGCCTGTGATGTTGACCATGTTCGCTGCGCCAAGCATCGTCTGAACCGTCAGCTGTTTTGCCGTTTGTTCATCCAGGCCGCTTTTCACTCCTGCCGTGATGAGAGATTCCATCATATAGTAGAAATAAGCAGGGCCGCTGCCAGATATGCCGGTTACGATATCCATAAACTTTTCTTCTACGATGACCGTGCTTCCGATGGATTGAAATAAAACTTCGGCCATATTGCGTGTTGCTTCATCAGTTCCTTGCGAGAAACAAATTCCGGTTGCGCCTAATCCGATCGTGCTGGACGTATTGGGCATCGTGCGCACGATATTGCTGGTTCGATCAAGCAGGCGCTGCATTGCTCGTATAGGCAAGCCGGCAATGACGGAAACGATCAGTGCTTCCGGCTGAATGAGCGGCTTGAGTGTTTTCAAGGCTGCTTCCGCATCTGTCGGTTTCATGGCCAAGAAAACAATATCAGCTTGGGAGATGAACTCATCTCGTTTTTGATCCGATAAAGCGGGATGAATGCCATATTTGTCTTTCAAGCGGATTAATCTTTCTTGATTGCCGCGATTGACAGCGCAAATTTGTTCGGGATGAACTGTCTTCGTATTGATCAAACCGCGAATGATCGCTTCAGCCATGGAACCGGCGCCGACAAAGCAAATGCGAATGTCTTTGAATTGACGGTCTTGTTCATTTTCTGGCATGCTGCTTCTCCTCTTCTTTGGAAAAATTTGCGCCTACTGTCTTATTTGACCGTTGCCGTAAATGATATATTTGGAAGTTGTCAGCGCTGGAAGCCCCATCGGCCCGCGGGCGTGAAGTTTTTGCGTGCTGATGCCGATTTCCGCGCCAAACCCGAACTCAAAACCGTCCGTAAACCGCGTGGACACGTTGTGATATACGGCAGCTGCATCGACTTGCTGCAAAAATTTGTTTGCCGTCTGTTCATTTTCCGTCACGATGCATTCAGAGTGCATGGTGCCGAATTTGTCTATATGAGCCAATGCTTCGTCTACATTTTCTACTACTTTAATGTTCAAAATATAATCATTGTATTCCGTCGCATAATCTTCATCATCTGCTGTTTCCGCCCAAGGAATGATCAAGCGGGTTTTGTCGCAGCCTTTAATTTCGACGCCTGCTTCTTCCAACGCTTCGGCCAGCGAGAGAAGATGTTTTTCGGCATACTGCGCATGAACGAGCAGCGTTTCCATCGCGTTGCATACAGACGGGCGCTGAATTTTTGCGTTCATCGCTATGTTGTGCGCCATTTCCGGATCCGCCTCGGCATCAATGTACGTATGGCAAATGCCTGCTCCAGTTTCGATGACGGGAACTGTAGCGTTTTGCAGCACGTTTTGAATTAAAGATGCGCCGCCGCGCGGGATCACGATGTCCAAAATGCCGTTTAAAGTAATCATTTCATTGACAGAAGCCCGATCCGGATTCTCGACAAGCTGCAGCGCTTGTGCAGGGATAGCGGTCTTTGTCAATGCTTCATGCAGCACGGCAACTAAGCGGGTGTTCGTTTGCAAGGCAGACGATCCTCCACGCAGAAGCACGGCATTGCCGGTTTTTAATGCCAGCCCGGCTGCATCGACCGTCACGTTCGGGCGCGCTTCGTATATCATGCCGATCAGCCCGATGGGCACTCTCTTCTTGACGACGCGCATGCCGTTGGGGCGAACAAATTCCTCCAGTACTTCGCCGATCGGATCCGGAAGCTCTGCAATTTTCCTCAAACCGTCAGCAATGTCTTCAATGCGCTCGGCATTTAGTGCAAGCCGGTCCAGCAAAGCGCTGCTCAATCCGCCGGTTCGGCCTTGTTCGAGATCAATTTCATTCGCTTCGATGATGGAATCTTTGTGCTGAATGATCGCATC
>CALKAN010000345.1 GCA_937983035.1 uncultured Paenibacillaceae bacterium
TGAGTATTTCAGAAGATTGTTGTGCAGCATTGTGGGTGAATGGGTGGAAGCAGGAGAAGTTCCGAACGATGAGGAGCTGCTGAAGACGATCATCGAGGGCATCTCTTACCGAAATGCGAAAAATTATTTTGGGTTTGAAATTCAAGAATAAATAAGCGCAATATGAATGCGAAAATGAAAGAGGCTGAAGTATTTTCAGCCTCTTTTTTGACCAGATATGTTCCAGTGCCATTTGTTGAAGATCATTTCTGCGATGCCGCGAACTGCTCGAAAGAAGGAGCCGGACAGATTTGCGAAAAGGGCGAACGCGGCGCGGCATCGACCGGTTCTGTTCTCTGATGAAGCATAAGTTCACGCCGTCAGCTCAATGAGATGGAAAGAAGATCATCTGCAGCACAAAGATGATGCCAAATATGTACAGCATCGGATGAACTTCTTTGCCTTTGCCGCTGACAAGCTTCATTAAAGGATAAGTGATAAAGCCGATCGATATGCCGGTCGCAATGCTCGAAGTCAAAGGCATCGAGATCAAGATCGCAAATGCTGGGAAAGCCTCATCGAATTTGGACCAGCGAATGCGCGACAACCCGCCCATCATGAAACTGCCGACGATAATGAGTGCCGGTGCAGTAATGGCGCTTAATGACGAGATCGTCTGAATGACCGGAGAGAAGAACATCGAGATGAGAAACAGCACGGCGACGGTGAGCGCAGTCAGGCCTGTTCTTCCTCCGGCGGCAACGCCGGTAGATGATTCGATATATGCTGTCGTCGGGCTTGTGCCGAGCGCTGCTCCGACCGTAGTCGCCGTTGCGTCAGCTAATAATGCGGAACGAACGCGCGGAAATTTGCCGTTTTTCATAATGCCGGCTTGCTCTGCCACTCCGATCATCGTTCCGGTCGTATCGAACAGCGTCACTAATAGAAAGGCGAAGATGACCGCATATAATCCGTGCTGAAAGACGCCGGCAAGATCCATGTCAAACAAGACCGGCGCAGGCGGCGCCGACACGATGCCTTCAAATTCCAGAAAGCCGAGAAAATAGGCGATCACTCCGGTAATGATCATTCCGAAAAACAACGCTCCTTTTATTTTGACGGCGATCAGCACCAAGGTGATGAACAAACCGAAAAGGGCCAGCTGCGTTGTCGGCTGATGCAAGTCGCCCAATCCGACTAAATTTTCCGGATGGCCGGATACAATGCCAGACATGCGCAGGCCGATAAAAGCGATGAACAGGCCGATTCCTGATGTGATGCCGTATTTCAGCGGGTCAGGAATGGCGCGGATGAGCGTTTCCCGGAATCGCGTCAAGCTGAGAAAAATAAACAGCAGACCGGCAATAAACACCGCGCCGAAAACGATTTGATAGCTCAGTCCCTCGGCGCCTGCGATGCTTGCGAAATACGCGTTCAGCCCCATGCCGGGCGCAATGGCAATCGGATGTTTCGCAAACAGCGCCATAATGAGCGTTCCGATGGCAGCGGAAAGGATCGTGGCCATAAACACCTGATTGAACGGCACGCCGGCTGAAGACAGGATCGCCGGGTTGACCACGATAATGTACAGCATGGTTAAGAAGGTCGTAAATCCAGCAATCAATTCTGTTTTGACGGATGTATCGTATTTGTCTAGTTCGAATAATTGTTTCATTTGATCCTCCAAACGATGTTTATTTGCGTATATTTTAGCTGAAAATTGAAACGAAGATGCATAGAGCATTCATATTCGCGCGGTTTTCCATGTTGATTGAGGAATGGCAGTTTACCGCTGATGTTTCTTTTTTAATAAACAGACAACTAAATCAAGCACGCCTGCGATGCATCGCTCATACAATTCATGTCCGGCTGCGTTCGGATGAACCCCGTCATCGATGCCGCTGTTTTCGATGGTGCGGACAAGGCAGGACAAGGGGATGCCGGCATATCTGGCCAAGCGGAAACTGTATGCAATGTCTGCGATGAGCACGTCCTGCTCTGCCGCAACTTCACGCACAGCGCGGCTGTATTCGTTGATCCATGCTTGGACGCCGATCGGATGACGATACCACTCCTGCGGATGCCGGGCATAATAGTATTGGCATTGATTTCCGGCTATGACTGGCTGCACCGTGCATAGGACAGGAATGCAATGCTGCGCTTTGCAGTGTCTGACCATTTCGGTCAAGTAATACTTGTAACGGGAAATGGGCACTTTCGCTTGATTGGGTCCGACGGCCGTGTGATCATTCATGCCGAAAGCGATGATGCAAAGATCGGGATGATAAGCCAGCACGTCTTTGGCCATTCTACGAAGCCCTTGCTCCGATGTATTTCCCGGTATCCCTGCATTCAACACAGGAAGGCCGTACCGTTTTCCTAATCGGGTTAAAAACGCATCTTCTTCCGGCAAATATTGCGCTGCCGTTATGCTGTCGCCGAAACCAGCCAATAGCACGGGTCATCTCCTCCTTTAGAATAAAATGATGCTATTATTGTAATTGTATTAATCAATGTGCGCAAACTTGTATCATTCAGCCAGGGGGCATGAACATGCTGGACAAATTGAGGTCATTATCGATGTTTAAAGATTTGACGGAAGAACAATATGAGAAAATTAAGCCTTACTGTGCATGCGAAACATTCGAACCTTATTCAAACATGATCCAGCAAGGGGAGCAGAAACCTTACTTTTATGTCCTGCTGCAAGGCGAAGTGGAGCTGGTGAGAGATAAACCGATGCCATATACGCTGGGCCGTTTAGGCAGCGGTGATTTTTTCGGAGAAATGACATGTTTGGCCGGCGGCGCCGTTCCATTTTCCGTCCATGCGCTGACGCGCATCGAAGCATGGCGCATATCGCGGGAAGGCTTGCTTTTGCTCATGGATTTAAATGCTGAGGCTCGCAAGAAAATTGTTGACGTGATGGCGCTGCGTTTGAAGCAATCGTATCATGCCATGGAATCAGCGCAGCTGCGCAGCACGGTCTTGTCCAGCGAACTGGAGCAGCTGGATGCGCGCATATACGGGGAATTGCAAGGGGAAAGCGAAGCGATCTCCAAATTGCGGCAAGACATTAAGCGAGCAGCAGCACATCTGCAGCCGGTGTGCATTGTCGGTGAAACTGGTACGGGAAAACGCCATGCTGCGGCAAGAATCCATTATCAGAGCCGCTTGCAGAACGGACCGCTGTTGTATGTTAACGGGGACGGTCTTGCTTTGGAAGATTTGCGCAATCATTTGCTGGCTGCTCAAAACGGCACGTTAGTCGTTTATCATGGCGATCAGTTGAAAGAGCCTCATTTGCGCATGCTGCAAAAGGAGCAAGGCACAAGATGGATGATAGCGGCTGAACGGGAAATCGACATGCCTGAAGCGCATAAGCTGTATATTCCTCCGCTTAGAGAACGAAAAATTGATATTCCGATTCTTGCGAGATTTTTTTTGCAGCGATGCGGGGTGACGAAACCGGGGGATGCGATCAGCAATGAGGCGATGCGCCTGTTGATGCTGTATCCGTATTTGGAAGGCAATGTGGAAGAGTTGTACCGGATGATTCAGAAAGCGGTCATCGTCGCTGCGGGCAAACGGATTATGCCGGACCATATCACTTGGGGGCATCGCCCTTACCGCAGGAAAGGCCGGCTGAAAGTAGGGTTGGCGCTCGGCAGCGGCACAGTAAGAGGAACGGCGCATTTAGGCGTGCTGAAAGTGCTGGAAGACGCAGGGATTCCGATCGATATCGTTACGGGGACGAGCGCGGGCGCGCTGGTCGGTGCGCTGTATGCTTCCGGCATGAGCGTGGATGAGATGAGAAGAAAGCTGCCGCATTTAGGTTGGAGGCATTTGGCGCGGCCTGTGTTTTCCGGAAGAGCATTGTTTTCGAATGATCCGCTGGGCAAATGGGTCAATAAACAGATTGGGCGCAAATCGATTGAAGATTGCCGTTTGCCGTTTGCAGCGGTGGCTGCGGATGAAACGACAGGTGAAGCCGTCATTTTTCAAAGCGGTCCGGTCGATTTGGCGGTTCAGGCATCGACCGCAATTCCGGGGATCATGCACCCGGTATGTTATCAAGACAGGCAATTGATCGACGGCGCTGTCGTCCATCGGGTTCCTGTTGCGCTCGCCAGGAGCATGGGCGCGGACATCGTCATCGGCGTCGATGTGGAAGTGCCGGTTCAAGCGGTGAGGCCTCCGCGATTTGTGTGGAATACGTTTTTGCGTACTTATTTTATTATGAGTGAGCGGCTGGCGGAGGAGGAACTGCAATTAGCGGATGTCGTTATCAAGCCGCAGATGAGCACTAATATTTATCGCTTCAAGTACGCGCCTGAATTTTTAAGCCGTGGAGAAGCTGCGGCCAGGCATGCATTGCCGGCCATT
>CALKAN010000346.1 GCA_937983035.1 uncultured Paenibacillaceae bacterium
GAGCATGTCATGCCGCAACAACATAACCTTGATTTGATTCGATTCATGAATCGCCAGTTATCCAACTTTGCTGTATTATACTTTAAACTGCACCGTTATCATTGGTACGTTCATGGTCCGCATTTTTTCGGATTGCATGAAAAATTTGAAGAGTGGTACGATTGGTCTGCGCAAATGTTGGATGAATTGGCGGAGCGAATTTTGGCAATCGGCGGCCGCCCATTGGCAACGATGAGCAAGTATTTAAAAGAAACGACGCTCCAAGAGGCGGAAGCCGATGACAAAGAAGAAGAAATGCTGGAAGTGCTTTTGCGGGATTTTGAGCAAATTGCCGACGAACTCCAAACTGGAATTGACCTTTGCGAGCAGCATAAAGATGAAGGATCCGCAGATCTTCTGATCGGTTTGCAGAGCGAACTGCAGAAACAAGCTTGGATGCTTCGCGCACTGCTGGGCAAAGTCAATTCCAATTTAATGCCTGTTTAATGGATGTCTAGTCGATGTCCGTTAAAACACCCCTTCAAGCTGCCGATTTTTGTCTCGGCAATTGAAGGGGTGTTTTTTAATGTTCTTGCATTTATTGCTTTGCTTTCTCTTCTTCGATGTATTGTTTCAATTTCTCAGAGGCATCGCGCAGTGCTGTGTTCAGATCTTTTTGATTAGAAGCATATTCGATGAAGGCGTCGCGAATGATCGCTTGCTGGGTTACCATCGGAACATCGACAAGCCCGGGTGCTCTTGATTTTTTAGGCTCTGTGGGCGGGTAATAGGAGATCGCCTTCATATTTTTAGTTTTGTATATTGGATCGCCTTGTCCCAGCACGGCTTGAATTTCTTCGTTATCCAGCGTTGTCGGTATTCCTTTCAAAGAGTCTTCCATTTGAATTTCATCCGAAAGCATGACCATGATGGCTTCAAATGCCGCATCTTTATGTTTGCTCGTGGAAGCGATTGACCAGTAAGCCGGTCCGCGTTGATTCACTCTTGCGGGAGCGCCTTCCATGACAGGGATTGAAACAATGTCCCAATTGATGTTTTCAGGAATGACTAAATACACGCTGTGCAGGTGAGCAGACATGGCGGCGACCCCTTCACTGAATGCATTAAATTCAACTGCGTTGGAAGTCATTTCATTTCCAGGAATCTGGTAAAAACGGTATAGATTCGTGAACACCTTCTGCCACAAAGTTTCATCTCCGAGCTTATCTGCTTCCGGATCGAGAATCGGAACAGAGAAAGCGTTGTCGCGAGTCATGCCGAGAATATTCGCCTTAAAACCGCGGATTTGAGTGTCGCCGTGCATTCTTGTCAACGTTTGCGCTAATTCATACGTTTCATCCCAAGTCATGCCGTCCTTTGGATATTCGACGCCGAACGCATCGAACAGATCGATGTTGTAGTACAGCACGTTAGGGAAGTAAGGCGGCACGGGCAAGCCGTAAAGTTTGCCATCCCGCATGTATTCATGAATTTCAGTGAGGAAACTTTGGTTAAATCTGCTCAAGTC
>CALKAN010000347.1 GCA_937983035.1 uncultured Paenibacillaceae bacterium
TCCATGACCAATAAAAATGGAACGTTGATATCCGGAATCGTTTCCAACTTCATGGACTGATCTTTCGGCCACAATTTCGTAACGTCCAGCGGATCGAAATCGAGTTCGGGGTGTTCATCATCACTCATGATTTGGACATAAAGTTCCCATTCCGGATAGTCTCCGCGTTTAATCGCCTCATATAAATCTTGCGTGGCATGATTGAAATTCATTCCCTGAATTTTGTTTGCTTCTTCTTGCGTCAAATTTTTTATCCCTTGCTTCGGTTCCCAATGGTATTTTACAAGCACGGACTCGCCTTCTGCATTGATCCAACGATAAGTATTTACGCCGGAACCTTGCATCATCCGGTAGTTTGCGGGAATTCCCCAGGGTGAATACACGAATGTAACCATATGGAAAGATTCCGGGTTGCTGGCGCAAAAGTCAAAAAAGCGTTCGCTGTCTTGAATGTTTGTGATTGGGTCTGGCCTAAAAGCGTGAATCATGTCCGGGAATTTGATTGGATCCCGAATGAAGAAAATCTTTAAATTGTTGCCGACAAGATCCCAATTTCCGTCTTCTGTATAAAATTTGACGGCAAATCCGCGGGGGTCTCGCACGGTTTCGGGCGAGTGGCTGCCGTGGACGACGGTAGAGAAACGAACGAAGACAGGGGTTCGTTTTCCTTTTTCCTGAAAGAGCTTCGCTCGAGTGTATTTCGATATCGGTTCATTGCCGACGGTGCCGTATGCTTCAAAAAAACCGTGTGCGCCTGCTCCGCGTGCATGAACGACGCGTTCAGGAATTTTTTCTCGATCGAAATGACTGATTTTCTCAATAAAATCGTAATTCTCCAACATGGCAGGTCCGCGGTTGCCGACCGTGCGTATATTTTGATTGTTCGTGACAGGATGTCCTTGCCGGTTAGTTAAAATATTGCTCGTCTGTTCGTTGGGAGACGTTTGATTTCGAGTCGTTTCCTTCATCTTTTATTGGGTTCCTCCTTTTTTGTGCAAACTATCTATACGTTGCCCGAATGGTAAAAAAATAATCGCTTTGGCGGCATTTAAATGCACATGGAATAAATGAGGCGATCGCATTCCAGATGAATGAGGAGCACGCATTCCAGTCTTTTCCTTGAAATGAATAGGGAGAAGGCAGGGGAATGATAATAACAAAAATAATAATAGTTGCGCTCAATCTTGCTTTATAGTTGGTGTTATTATATAATTAGGTTACTAAAAGTAAGCAAATGAACTAAATCTAAATAAACCAACCTAATGTTGAAATGAGGGGAAATGGAATGACTCATAAAATTGATCCAGCCATCCGCCTGGGCGAATTAAAATTGAAAGTGAGCAGCTTGGAACGCTCTGTAAAGTTTTATACAGATGTCATTGGGTTTAAAGTGCTGCATCAGGAAAACAATCGCGCGCACTTAACGGTCGATGGAGCAAACACTTTTTTAGTGCTGGTAGAAGTGAAAGACGCGGTCATTGTGCCGCCCAGATCCGCAAGCGGACTTTATCATTTTGCCGTATTATTGCCGACTAGAAAAGATTTGGGCGTCATTTTGCGCCATCTCATTCAAAACAATATTGAAATTGGTCAGGCCGATCATTTAGTCAGCGAGGCGTTGTACATTTCTGATCCGGATCATAACGGAATTGAAATTTACAGAGACCGTCCGCGTGAAGAATGGGAATGGGATGACGCAGGGCATGTGAAAATGGCGACTGAACCGATTGATTGGCAGGGAATTCTCGCAGAAGGAGAAGGGGAAGAGTGGAGCGGCCTTCCGATCGGCACGACGTTAGGTCATATTCATTTGCATGTCAGTGATTTGCAAAAATCAAAGTGGTTTTATTGCGATGTTCTGGGACTTGATATCGTTGCCGATTGGTCGCTCATGCATGCATTGTTTATTTCCGCAGGCGGATACCATCATCATATCGGGATGAATATGTGGGCTGGAATCGGCGCGCCGCTCGCCCCTTCGAACGGAACCGGCTTGTCATATTATACGATCGAAGTGCCGGATTGGGATAATCTGGGAAAAACGTTAGAAAGATTGAGAGAACATGGGATATCGGTTGATGAAGTTGACGAGGCATGGCACGTGAAAGATCCGTCAGGAATTTTGGTGAGATTAGTGCCGGGAAAAGATGCCGCGTAAAAAATGACGCAATTGAATGAAGCCATCTGCAGCGATGGCTTTTTTTCTTGCTTCATGCGGGCAATTTCTCTATGATAATAAACGACAGCAGAAATTATCGGAACTTTTGATCCGTGCGAATGATATGCGCAAGGCGGATGAAGAAAGGGAGCGTGGTCGATGAAAAGACGAACATGGATATGGACGATTGCAGCACTTGTCATGCTGCTTGCCGGATGCGGAGGCGGATATTACTCCGCCGGACCGGACTTTGGCAAGGATGTCGATTATTCGCGTGGGAACAATCCGATCGCAACGATCCAGATGCGGGATGAAAACAACATGCTTGAAAACGGCGGAAAAATTGTCATTGAACTGTATCCGCAAGCAGCGCCCAATACGGTGGCGAATTTCATCTCGCTCGCGAATGACGGTTTTTATGACGGGCTGACGTTTCACAGAGTCATCGAAGGGTTCATGATTCAAGGCGGCGATCCGCTTGCAAACGGATTAGGCGGACCAGGATATTCGATTAAAGGAGAATTTGCGGCAAATGGGTTTGAACAAAATCAATTGAAGCATGAACGCGGCGTCATTTCGATGGCAAGGGCGGACAATCCGGATTCTGCCGGCTCGCAATTTTTTATTCTCGTTGAAGACCGTCCGCATTTGGACGGAAATTATGCCGGTTTCGGAAAAGTGATTGAAGGGATGGAATTGGTTGATTACATTGCATCCTTGCCGAACGATCCGAGAGATAAGCCTTACGAGGACCAAATCATCGAAAGCATTCGAGTGGATACTCGCGGGGTTGATTACGGCGAGCCGGAAAAGTTGGAAGATCACTTGAAAAGATAAACGCGCGAGGATGAACGTCCCGCGCATCAACATGAACAAGCAGCAAGCCGGCACTAAGCTGACATGCGTCAGCGGATGGGGCCGAACTTGCTGCTTTCTTTTTTCTTATTGTCAGGCTGTGACGGCGCTGATGGAAAGGCAGCCATTTTGATCCGGGATCTGAATCGATCAAGATCACGGAGCCAGCTGCATTATGCATGAGCGGGCATCGTTTCCCAGCTTTCGCCGTCTGTCTCAATTTTAATGTTCGCTCCGATCGCTTGAAACTGTTTGACGGCATTTTCATAGCCTCTTTCAATATGATGAACGCCGGTCAGCATCGTTTGGCCTTCGGCCATCAAACCTGCGATGATGAGGCAGCTGCCGGCGCGGACATCGGTGGCATGAACTTGTCCGCCTCGCAATGGCACTCCGCCTTTAATAAAGGCGCTGTTGCCGCGCACCTCAATGTCTGCTCCGAGTTTGCGCAGCTGCGGTACGTGACTGAATCGCTTCGGATAAACTTGATCTGTCACGATGCTCGTGCCGGATGCGCGCAGCAGCATGGCGGTCAGCGGCTGCTGCAGATCGGTGGCAAACCCGGGATACATCGCGGTCCGCACTCGTATGGCTCGAAGACGAGGAGGGGCGCTGACCGTGATCTGTTCATCACCGAGTTCGATCTCCAAGCCGATTTCTTTCAATTTGGCGATCGTTGCTCCCATATGCTGCGGGATGACGTGATTTAAGGTGATCTGTCCGCCGACCGCTCCGACAGCCATCATGTAAGTGCCGGCGATCAAACGATCTGGAATGACGGCGTAGGCGCAGCCAGACAGAGATTCTTTGCCTTCAATTCGTATCGTATCTGTTCCGGCGCCATGAATGGATGCGCCCATTTGGTTCAAAAGATTAGCCGTGTCTACGACTTCAGGATCTTGAGCCGCGTTGTGCAGCCAAGTCGGTCCTTTGGCCCCCGCCGCGAAACGCATCTCATCGATCGTCGCGCCGGATG
>CALKAN010000348.1 GCA_937983035.1 uncultured Paenibacillaceae bacterium
AAATGTCTTTAAACAAGTGCTCATCTGCTTCTGCCTTGTATCGTTCTTGCAGCGCTTTGTGCATCTCGTTATTCATGAAGTCAATCCCTCCTCTCTCAACTGCTTCCCCAGCAACTCTCTCGCCCGATGCAGCCGACCGCGCACCGTTCCTTCGGGGACGTCAACTGCTTCTGCAATTTCTTTCGTCGAAAGATCCAAATAATAGTACAAATACAACACTTCATGGTAATGAGCCGGAAGTTTCATCACATGCTGCAAAATTACCGTGCGTTCCAATTTCGTCATGGCTTCTTCCTCGACGCTCATCCTGGGACTTGTTTGCATCATGCTGGGATCCGTCGGCTCCTCAGCAGTTGTTCTTTTCAAGCGAAATTTATCTTTGCACACATTGATCGTAATTCTAGTCAGCCATGTTTTTAAACGGCTGTTTCCCTTAAACGTATTCCAATGGTGAAACACACGCAGAAACACTTCCTGGCTCACATCTTCAGCCAAATGCCGATCGCCCAAATAGAAATAGGCGGTCCGCAATACGAGATCGCCATAGCGATCCATGATCATTTCAAGTGCTGAGGAAGGTTCCGCAGGGAAGCGATCATTGTCTGAACGGCCGGCCACTCGTAATCACCTCCACCCTGTTAGACGGGTCAAGATGAAAAAATGCTGCGATTTTTAATAAAAATTTTTTTACATGTTTTGGGAGTATGCATTTGTGAAAAAAATCTGCGGGAGGATGCTGCAGAAATTGAGAGGAAAGAGAATCAATGTGAAAATAAAAAAAAGACCCCGCAGCTGCAGAGTCTATGTTATCGCATTGCATTTTATATAATTTTCCACGAATAAATTCAATTCACTTCATCACATGTTTCGTTCACAGATCCCAAAGGCGCCGCTCATATTTCAATTCCTTCTAAACTGGCCCCTTTTTCGAAAAATCGCTCAATCTTTTTCTCCACCGCAGGATCGGGCACGAGCGGCGGAGCGTGATGCGGCTTGCTCCTTGCATCAATAATGACATTGTCGCATGCCCAATGCTTAAATTCATAAGCGCTGTTCACGCCGTAAATATCATGTGAAGGGTTGCTGCGAGTGAACGTCTCCCACAGAAAATTTCGAAGCGAGGCGCTCATAAACGCGCTGTCATCGCAATAAATGATCATCGGGCATTCAGGCAAAGGACCTTTGGCATGGATCGCATCACATATTTGTTGCATATGTTTCTGCTGATTGTCGTAATTGTCAAACTTCTCTCCTTGAACGGCTGCTACCCCCGGCATCACCATGCGCGCATCTTTCAAACCGCGAATTTCTTTAAGCACATCAGGCACTTCTGTGCACAATTCCCGCTTCACATCCCCATATGCGGCAAAGATCACTTTGCTGCCGCGGTTTAAGCCTTCACCGGAATAATCGAGCGTATCGATCGTCGTATTCGTTTGGAAATGAATGTCGCGCCGCAAATCGATGCGCTCCAATATATAAGTGAAGAAATCTTCAATTTGATGCGTGTCCAGTTTACGGTCGTCTTCTGCCGTAATAAACAAATATTTTGCCAAACTCAGCTGTCCGGTTCCCAAAATCCGATTCGCGATCGTCAGCAGCTCAGCAGGTTGCTTCACCTTTTGATACGGTGTATAGCGCTCGCTTCCGATTGCCAACAGGAGCGGATGCACACCTGCAGCGTCTACGGCGTGAACTTCTTTTACGCCTGGAATCTCTGCCCGAACCGCACTGCCAGTCAATTCATGGATCAAGGCGCCGAAAGCCGTATCCTCTTGCGGAGGACGGCCGACTACCGTAAACGGCCAAATCGCATTCGGCTTGGCATACACTTTGTGCACGCGCATGACCGGGAATGGATGAATCAAGCTGTAGTAGCCCAAATGATCTCCGAACGGTCCTTCCGGTTTCGTTTCATCAGGATAAACTTCGCCGGTAATGACGAAATCCGCATCGCTGCTGATGCAATAGCCGTCTGCATAGCTGTAGCGAAACCGACGCCCTGCCAATAGTCCTGCAAAAATAATTTCGCTTAATCCTTCCGGCATCGGCATGACTGCTGCGATCGTATGCGCCGGCGGCCCGCCGACAAACACGCTGACTTTGAGCGGCTCGCCCTTGCGATTCGCCTTCGCTTGATGAATCCCTATTCCTCGGTGAATTTGATAGTGCAAACCGACTTGTTGATTCAACACATAATCATTGCCGTCCATCTGGATTCGATACATGCCCAAATTCGAATTCATGATCCCCGGTTTGTCCGGATCCTCTGTATAAACTTGAGGCAGCGTGATAAAAGCCCCTCCGTCCATCGGCCAATGCTTAATGCGCGGCAAATCCGAAATTTGAATTTCCTGCATCGCAGAAAAGCCGCTTCTGCTCTGCATAGGCAGCGCTTTTGTCGCAGACCAGCCCGCACTGATATTTTGAAACGGATGTTTCAGCGCCTGCATCGGATCATTGCGCAAGGCGATCACTTGATGCGCCGCCTCCCACGTGCGGCGAAAAATAAATTTGCTGCGCTCCAGCGTCCCAAACAGATTCGATACCGCCCGGTACTTCGTGCCTTTTACATTTTCAAACAGCAATGCAGGGCCGCCTGCCTCATGCACTTTCAAATGGATGGCGGCCATCTCCAAATGAGGGTCCACTTCTTCGGTCACGCGGACTAAATGGCCGTTTTTCTCCAAATCAACTACACATTCTTCCAAGCTTCGATAGATCACAGTTTCCGCTCCCCGTTTCTCTATATGAATGTCTTTGTTCATGCAGCAAAGCAAATCTTATGACAAATTTTAATCAAACGAATCATTTCATTGTCAATTTTACTGTTCTTCATCCGCTTGCATTGAAAATCCAGCAAATAAAGGCTGACAAGTATAGTTAATCGAATTTAGACAGGGATGTCAAACATCGCTGCTGCACTCTGCCAATTCCCACTTCCCTGACGGGTTGGCCAACTCCAGCGGCTGGGTTGGCAAAGCGATCAAGACCCACAGCAGCCATGACTTATATGGCAAGTTTCAAGAAGAATTTCGACTTTACAAAGGAACGCCTTGGCTGCGACGAAAGATTTTTACGGAACCGATGTCAGGAGAGGATTCGCGAGAGGATATACGCTGCACGACACGGGAAAAGACCGGTAGAAGCGGCCAAAGGGATTGCCAAATCAGCGAAATGATGGGGGCATCAGCTGAGACAGACGATGTTCGATTATCATTTCTACGGACGAATCACCGTTGTCGGCGAGTGCAGCCTGATCCAGCCAATGCCGTAACATTATCCAACGGAAAAGATGAATACGGCATGCCGCTTCCGCATGTATCTTTGCTTATGGCAGCAACGATCTGAAATTGATCGGCCATGCCGTATCCAAAATGAAAGAAATGATGGAAGCTGCGGGCGGAGCGAATCCGACCAATGCCGTCATAGCGCTTGCGGCAAGATGCGCCGGCTATATCATCGAACGAATGAAATCACAGAAACTTTAATGTTGAAACAACGATTTGATCAAGCTTGCCCCGCTGATGATGCCGGATAATAATATCAAGGTTCGATCCGAAACGTATGCTAAAAATTGAATGAGATGAATTTCAAAGGCGATCGCAAAAATCGGATAACAAAGAATAAAGAAACTCGGCAAAAAAACGAACAGGAGCATCGGCAAGTTCATTTCAAATCGTCGGGGCAGCCCTTCCAGCAGCGCAAGGTGCAATCCGTATATGAACGGAATGAGAGCGGAAACCCATACAACCGTGAAATAGCTGCTGGAAGCAGCCTCTATACGGCGTACAATTTCATTTCCAAAATGCAGCAGCAAAGCCGCAATGATCAACCAGATGATATAGTACAAATAAGAGTTCTTCTTTCGCAACGTCATCCCCACCACATGAAAATTTTCTAGAGCAGTTTTACAGCCATTTTTTCAAAAATCGAATGACCTCATCTCTCATTTCCGGCGTTTCCACATGGCCGACATCATAACGCAGCATTTGCCACGCTTCGGGCTGGCCGTGCTCTACATACACTTTCTTTAAATGCTCGTCAATCCGGATCAGCCCTGTTGGAGGCGTCAGCCTGTCTTGGTCTCCATTGAGGCTGAGATGCGGGCGCGGCGCAATCAGTTCATTGATTGTCGCCGTCGTAAAATGGTTGAGCAAGTCAGGCACATAATAATATAAACCATGGGCGCTGAGCGCATTATTTTTCTCCAATTCCTCGAAATCCGTCATGCAGCACAAATCGATCGTTACCTTAATGCGCGTGTCGAGTGCAGCGAGCCACCAAGCCATCGTGCTTCCCATGGACAGGCCAAGCGTTCCAATCCGATCCTCATCAATGTCATCCCGCGACACGAGATAATCGACTCCGCGCAAACTGTCGTAAACCATCATGCCCCACATCACTTTACCGTGCCACAACATCTTTTTGAACAAATCCGCTTCAGTTTGATCTGCCCGCTCGCCGAACGCCCACGTATCCATGCA
>CALKAN010000349.1 GCA_937983035.1 uncultured Paenibacillaceae bacterium
TGCGATAATGACCGCTGAAACGAGAAAATACCATTTGCGATATTTAACAAAATCTATTCGATCAAAGTTCACTGATCTCGTCCTCCTTTACGCCGAAATAACCTGGTTTGCTGATCAACTTGGAACGAACGAGCAAGATCAGAAGCAAACGCGAGAGAAACACATTCGTAATAATGCTGACCAAAATGCTTAGAATCAAGATCAACGCGAAACCTTGAATCGATCCTGTTCCGACATAGTACAGCACGATCCCGGCAATGATGGTCGTCAAGTTCGCATCCGTAATCGTGCGGAACGACTGGCGCGAACCTGAGCGAACCGCGGATAAGATCGTTTTGCCTGTGCGGATCTCTTCTTTTATTCTCTCAAATGTAATGATGTTCGCATCCACGGCCATCCCGACTCCAAGGATCAGCGCGGCGATTCCCGGCAAGGTGAGCACGGCGTGGAGCCAATCCATCACCAGCAAAATCAGCCATGTATAAATGATTAAAGTGACGACCGATACCATCCCTGGCACACGATAAACGACCAGCATAAACAGCAGAATGAAGCTGAGACCGATAATGCCTGCCTTCACGGTTTTTTCCAGCGATTCTTTTCCAAGCGTTGCGCCAACGCTTTGCACGTACACTTCTTCCAGTTCCACCGGAAGCGCACCCATGTTAATGATGCTCTTCAACCCTTCCGCTTCCGCAAACGTAAAGTTTCCAGAAATCATCGCTGTCCCGCTGGGAATCGGCTCTTTCACCCCGGGAGCCGAAATAAGCTCGTCATCTAAATAGATCGCGAGCACATTGTCTGGATTATACTCATAAGGAGAACCTTTTTTCGCCAAACGGCTCGTAATTTCGTAAAACTTGTTCGGATCTTTCACGGCGATCGAAACGTAGGGCTGTCCGGTTTCCGGATGATATTCCACTTTCGCGCCGCCTTCAACGAAGTCGCTGCCTCTCATCTCGATGTTGCAGAACTCCCCGGGCGTTTCGCAGCCTTCCGTGCTGCGGAATGTCAGCACAGCCGGCTTTTTAAGTATAGACCGGACTTCCTCTTGATTCGCTACGCCGGCGATGCGAATGCGCAGACGGTCCGCCCCTTCCGGATAAACTTCCGGTTCTGACACCCCAAATGAATAAATGCGTCTTTCCATGCTTCTAGCCGCTTCCCTCAGCGACTCTGTTGTCACTTTGCCGCCTTCATCGATCGGCTTGGCTACGTACAAAATTTCGAATCCGCCCCTGAGATCCAGTCCCAATCTTTGATTTTTGAGAATGTCAGGGGTTGTCCAAACGATCGTTGCCAGCGATGCAATGACAATTAAAAAGAATGCTGCAATTCTCTTTACATCGACCAAAACCTGCAAACTCCTTTCCTTACAGAACGTGAAAAAAGATCATTTTCATGCGCCCCGTAATCAACAATATTCCCATTATACCTAACCTTGCAAAATTGAGTCAATTTATCATCTGGAAATCATTAGCCCGAAGATCTTCCATGCTCATGGAAGATCTTCGGGCAGCAAATAGTCTTAAAACTTCATATCCCCTTTAAATGCGCCGATCGTCATCCAATTCATCAGCTGCGTAACCTTGAGAGACAAGATGTCATTGACGATGCGATGCATGCGCGGATATCCTTTTTTTTCATATTGTTCGCTTAAATGCGCCCAAATATCCCGTTCGGTAATATTCTCATAGCCCAACATTCGAAATTCCTCTGCTTTGCTCATGCAAAGCTGCTGAATATATTCTTGCTGCAATGCCGTTTGATCTTCTGTTTCATTCGCTGCCGTTCTGCCGACTTCCATTTCAACTCCCCTTTCCCGCTTCAATCATCATCTATATTCGCCTTAAACGATGCTTTTTCCTTCTATAGGGATATGAAGCTGTGCCTGTAATCTGCGATTTCATGGAGCCGGCATCCGCTCATGCAAGAAATTAGGCATGTGCTTGTACTTCGTGAATATGTATAAGTGTAAGCTTGTTTAAGCTTTTGGAATGGAAACATAGCAAATGAGGGATCAAACTTGCGCAAACAAACATTTATACAAGGGGCCATGATCTTGCTGGCCGCAGGAATCTTGAATCGGATCCTTGGATTTATTCCGCGCATCGCTCTGCCTCGCATTATCGGCGCAGAAGGCATCGGGCTTTATCAGATGGGCTATCCGCTCTTGATCGTTTTGATTACGATTGTCACCGGTGGAATTCCGCTGGCCGTTGCCAAACTTGTCGCAGAGTTTGAATCCAAGGCCGATCACATCCGCGTCAAGCGAATTCTCCGGTCATCGCTTGCAATCACAGCCGGCATCGGCACATTCCTCAGCTTAGCCTGCATGGCAGGGGCAAAATGGATCAGCACGCACGTGCTGACTGACGAGCGCGTATACTTCACCTTCCTGATCATGAGCCCGACTATTTTGATCATCAGCATTTCAGCCGTGTTAAGAGGCTATTTTCAAGGAAAACAAAACATGATTCCATCGGCAGCAAGCCAAACGGTCGAAACGATCATACGCGCAGCGGCAGTGCTCATATTCGCTTATATCGCGTTGCCGCATGGAATCGAATATGCAGCCGCGGGCGCCATGATGGGGGTGCTGATCGGAGAGATCTCCGGCATGCTCGTCTTGCTCATCACCTTCTGGAGACAACGATCAGCAACGAAAGACATGGATAAATCAGCCGGCTTCCGCCATGATCTCGGCCGATTAGCGCAAATTTCCATCCCTGTAACAGGCAGCAAGCTGGTCGGTTCGGGATCCTACTTTCTCGAATCCGTCATGATTGTGCAAAGTCTTGCTTATGCTGGAATCGCTGTTCATATTGCCACTTCGCAATACGGAATTTTGCAAGGCATGGTCATGCCATTGTTGCTGCTGCCGACCGCTTTGACATACTCATTGGCGGTTTCGCTCGTTCCTTCTTTGTCTGAAGCGGCTGCGCAAGGAAACTACCGGCTCATCCATCTTCGCATGCATCAGTCGCTCCGCTTAGCCTTAGTGACAGGCGCGCCGTTCGTTGTCATTATGTTTACGCTCAGCGAACCTCTCACCCAACTGCTTTACAACAATGCGGAGGCAGGCATAATGCTGCAAATGATGGCTCCGGCAGCGCTGTTCATCTACTTCCAAGCACCGCTGAACGCCGCCCTGCAAGCGCTGGATAAGCCGGGAACCGCACTGCTCAATACGTTTATCGGCGCTTCCGTCAAACTGATCCTCATTTTCTTGTTGGCAGCAAAATTAAAAATGGGCATTACAGGGGCCGTCATCGCCAGCTGCATCAACATGGCCATCGTTACTTTGCTGCATTGGTTCAGCGTCCGAAAACTGCTGGGGCTTCAGCTGCAGTTGTCTGACTTCACCAAAGTCGGCGCCGGAATGATCATCATGGGCATCTTTTGCGTTATCTGGATGCAGCAAGCGGTCTTTTTTCCTGAAGCGCTGCGCTTTATCTCCGCATGCGCAATCGGCGCTGCCGCATATTTCGGCTGGATGATTGCAGCCAAAGTGATCGATCACGACGACTTAGTCCGCATCCCTTGGATCGGCCGCTGGTTCCTGTAACTGTTTCAATTGCAAAAATATATTTCCTTCCGTCGTTAATGAGCAGTACAGCACCTCATCAAACGATTTGCCGCCTCTGCTCTTTACGACCTGACGAAGCCACGCTTCGTCTTTTCCGATTTTTTGCAAATGCTTTTTTTGCACGATGCCGTCCTTAATCAACGGCAAAGGAAACAGCCGTTCATGATTTTGGGCGGCATTCATGCTGCTGTCTTGCTCATTTTTCTCCATCACGCTTAAATTGCCGTTCGTTTCAAGAATGGCAAATTTCACCTTCGAAAGATCAGTCACATTTTGCAGACGCGTTTGAAGCAGCAAATCGTCCAGCGTGTAGCGCTGCCTTCGCATTTCTTTCCAATTGATGCGGCCGTTTTCGATCAGTATGCTCGGCTTGCCGTCGAACAAATGGCGCAGCCGTTCGCTTTTCATCATGACATAAGCCGTTGAAATTTGAATGACGACAAGCACGGCAATCGGCAAGATCCCTTCCACAACGGACTTCTCCGTATCTTCAATGATTAAGACGGCGATATCTGCAATGATGACCGAAATGACCAAATCAAAGACAGACAGTTTGCCGATTTCACGCTTACCCATCAAACGAAGCACGATAAACACGATAAAATAAACGAGCACCGTCCGCAGCACCAACATCCATAGATCCAAGCGAATTCCTCCTGTCCGATCCACGCGTCAGTTCTTATTGTTCTCCGGGAAACAGAAATTTCATGAAAAAAGATCAATTGAAGTTATTGGCATAAGCTTCATTGCTTGGCCATACAATGTACAAAGGCTTGAACCGAAACATAAATGAAAGGAGGAACACGATGAACATGACTGCAAAAGGGCTGTTCAGCGGATTGTTGTATGCATTTGGCTTGCTTGCGATCTCGGTTGTCCTGCTTTCTTTGTTTTT
>CALKAN010000350.1 GCA_937983035.1 uncultured Paenibacillaceae bacterium
AATTCGATGGATGGAACCATTTTTGTTTTTTATCGACTAGTTTTGTCCCAGCCTCATTCCACAAGGCAATTTAATATCAAAACATAGAATTGGAGGTAAAATCATGCACACGCTAAAGAGAACCCGGCTCGCCATATTTGCGGGAATGCTGCCTGCATTTATCATTTATGCTTGCATTGCCATACTTCCCATTTTTATATCGTTTTATTATTCGTTCTTTGAATGGGACGGCATTACGGACATGTTTTTTGTCGGTTTGGGAAACTACGCTGAAATTTTCAGTGATGACATTTTTTGGCTGGGTGTCAGGAATAATGTCATTATTATGCTGACAGGATTGCTTGGGCAAATCCCGCTCGGATTGCTCATGGCATTGCTTTTGAACAGGCAGTTGGCGGGCTCCGCCTTTTTCCGCACAGTCGGCTTTTTGCCGGTCGTTATTTCTTCGGTCATGGTCGCCTTAATTTGGAACATCATTTACAAAACTGAAAACGGCATGCTTAACATGCTGCTCGGATTGATCGGCCTTGAAAATTTACAGCAAAATTGGCTCGGAAATCCGGATTTAAGCATATATTCAGTGAGCATCGCTTATATATGGCAAAATTTCGGTTTGTATATGGTCATCTTTTTGTCTGCTTTGCAAGGAATACCGAAAGAAATTCATGAAGCAGCAGAAATTGACGGCGCCAGCCGCTGGCAAAAATTGTTTTTCGTCACGATTCCAATGCTGAAAGCTGCGATCATGGTTTCGGTCATTTACAGCATCAGCAACTCGTTCCGCGTATTTGATCTCGTGCAAATTTTAACCGGCGGAGGTCCTGCGCGCACTTCGGAAGTGATGACGATCTACATGTACAACAGTGCATTTTTGGAACGGGAATACGGATACGGCAGCGCGGCTTCCATACTGATTGTGTTGTTTAGTTTTGTTGTCGTTACGATCGTGAATCGTCTCGGCCGCGATAAAGATTAGGGAAAGGAGGATCAGATCGATGGAAAACAAATCGTCTATATGGGTCAAAGTAATCAGTTACGTCATTCTAATTGCAGTCGCTTTATTTAATCTGGTCCCGATTTTTTATATGATCATGAACTCTTTAAAGCTGGAATCAGAATATGCAGCCAGGCCTTTTTCCATTCCGTCTCAATTCGCCTTTGAGAACTATGCAAGGGCTTGGGATATCGCCAATATGGATACGTATTTTTTGAACAGTTTGATCGTCACATTCGGGGCATTGATCTTGACCGTATTGCTCGGCGCATTAACGGCATTTTTTCTGGCAAGATTCAAATTTAAGCTGCGCGGAATTATGTACGCCTTTTTCTTGATCGGATTGCTCATTCCTATTCACGCGACCCTCATCCCGATCTTTTTGATCATGATGAGAATCGGTTTGCTTGATTCCCATTTTGCTTTAATATTGCCTTATACCGCCTTTCATTTATCTTTAACGATCGTCATTTTGGAAGGATTTATGAGAGGATTGCCGAGGGATTTGGAAGAATCTGCGGTCATGGACGGCGCGGGCATCTTTCGAATTTTTTGGTCCATTATACTGCCAATCACGCGCCCGGCGATCGCAACTGTCGTCATATTGAATTTTATTTACAATTGGAACGAGTATTTGTTCGCGTTAGTGTTGATCAGCTCGCCGGGACTGAAAACATTGCCGCTTGGTCTGGCTAATTTCGCCGGTGTCGAAACTGCGAGCTTGACGCTGCAGATGGCAGCACTTACGATTGCGCTGATCCCGATCATTATTTTCTATCTGCTGCTCCAGAAGCAATTGGTGACTGGGATGACCGCAGGCGCAGTAAAAGGTTGATCAACCATCATGCCGGTTGTTTCTCAAACAAGCGAAGGGAATTCGTATCATGCGCATGTTCTTGAGATGGTTAACGAGGCTGGGTCTCACACAGAAAGCGGTTCTGATTTTTCTGCCGCTCGTCATTTTGCCGTTTTTGCTGATCGGCATCGCCGCATATCATCAAATTACAACGATTGTAACAGAACAGTTTGTGGAAACGACGATGCGAAATATGGAAAGTGTCGTCAACCAATTAGAAGAACAGACGGCGACGGTGAAAGATATTGCGGATTATTTGCTGATTCATCCTTCGTTAAGCGAGCTTCTGCGTCCGGATGCCGATTTCGACTATCGCCAAGAAGAACGGCTGAGGCAACATGTGATCAATTTGCTTACTTTCCATCAATTTACGAAGCCGTACATTCGATCGATCAGCATATACGGCTATAACGGCAAAACGATCGAAATGGGCGAACCGATCTTCGCCGATGAGACGAAGTGGATTGAAGAAGCCGTTCAGCGAAGAGGGGCGGCCATTTGGACGGAATCGTATACGGCGCTCAGCGGATGGGGCAGAGAAGCGCATCTGTTGTCCCTTACGGTTGCTGCGCTCGATTACCGATGGGATCCAGCCGAAAGGCGAGCTGGTGATTCGACTGGATGCGCAATATTTTATGTCGCAATTGAAACAAGCGCTGTATAAAGACTCCGGTCATATTTTTGTATTCGGGTCTGACGGCGATCTTGTGCTCCGCTCCGACAATTCTTTTTCTCTTGCGCTGGATGAGTTGGCGGCGGCTTGGACTTGGCGCCAATCCGGGTTTATGGAATACAAATGGGACGGAACGAATTATTTGGCTTTTTACCGCATGATGGAGCCTTCCATGTGGCGCGTCGTCGTTTTGATTCCTGAAGCGCTGGTCAAGGAAGAAACGACGGCCGTGAGATTGATGGTGGCTGCGATGATCACTTTATTGCTGCTGTTTTTTTCTGCAGCGCTATACGGATTGCATTCGACCATTATCCGGCCGGTGCTGCGGCTGAAAGATGTGACGAACCGAGTGAAATCCGGTGATTTCAACGCCAAAGTGCCCATTCGCTCCAAAGATGAAATTGCGGATTTGAGCCGAAATTTCAACGAAATGGTCATGACGATCAGACAGCTGATCAATCAGCGCTATAAGCTCGTTCTGCGGGAGAAAGAGTCAGAATTAAAGCAGCTGCAAAATCAGATCGATCCGCACTTTTTGTACAATACGCTCGATATGATTCGCTGGACGGCCCGGCTCGAACATGCGAATAAAACGAGTGAATTGATCGAAGTATTGTCGAAGTTTTTTCGTTACGGAGCGAGCCGCAGCAGGGAATACGTCACGACGATTCAACAAGAATTGGAATTTGTTCAAGCTTATTTGTATTTGCAAAAAAAGCGGCTCGGGAACAGGCTGAGTTATTCCATCTTCACTGAAGCAACGATCGCTGACGCGCCGATTTTGAAAACGACCATTCAACCTTTGGTCGAAAACAGCATTAAACACGGGTTAGACAAAAAGCAGAAAGCGAATCATATTTCGGTGAAATGCTATGCGGCGGGGGATGACATTTGGATTGATGTGCAAGACAACGGAAAAGGCATTCCTCCTGAATCGCTGGCAGCGCTGCGCTTTTCAATATCCACGATGACGGCTGAACAAGAAAAAACAGGAGCGCTGCTGAACATTCATGATCGTTTGTCGATCTATTTTGGAAAAAAATATGGGGTTGAGATCGTATCCAGCTCGCCGCAAGGAACGCTTGTCAGATTGAAAATTCCGAATGCGGGCGCCGCTGAAGGAGTGTAAGTGCATGACTCAAGATCACAATCGTGCTCCCATCCGCATGCTGATCGTGGATGATGAACCGATCATTTGCGAAGGATTGCGCAAAACGATCGATTGGTCCAAGCACGAGATTGTTGTTGTTGGAGAAGCGTATGACGGAGAAGAAGCATTGCGCATGACGAAGGAGCATGACGCACAGATCGTTCTGACCGATATTCGCATGGACGGCATGGATGGTCTCGAGCTTGCAAAGCATTTGCGAAAAGAACTGCCGCACGTCCGCGTCATCATGATCAGCGGACATGAAGATTTCGAATACGCTAGACAAGCTTTGCGGCTCGGCGTGAACGATTATTTGTTAAAACCGGTTCAAATTGATGAGTTAATCGAGACAGTGCACAAAGCAGCGGAGGAGATTCGGTCGGAAAGTCCCCGGTCTTCAAAACGCGATGAGAAAGTGCTTTGGCTGTCCCGCGTCATTCATGGTTTGCCCGGCGGAAGCAGGCAGCCTCCGGCCAGCATGCAAGGATTATCATGTTTTCGCATGATGGCAAGTCAATTGGAGCAATTTATGGAACACTATGCCCATTGGCCTGAAGACGAATATCGCAAGCTGCAAGAACGATGGAAAACGATGTTGAGAGAGCGGTTGGCATATGCAGGGATGCGCTGCGTCTCTGTCTTCATTCATAAAAATTTGCTGTACACGCTCATCATGTCCGAAAAATCGCTTCCTGCTCGTCAGATTGAAGAGATCATCCGTAATTTTCATAGTGAGTGGGATGGACCGAGCAAGCCGTGCTTTGGAGTGAGCCGGGCATTTTCATCTTTGTCAGAAACGGGGGAAGCGGCGATTGATGCTTCTGATCTGCTCCAATATCATGTCATTGAGAGAAAAAGGCTGCTGATTGCTGAGCATGAAGAAGGCATTCAGGAAACAAGCCTCATCCCGGACATCGATTTTAAGACGCATGTGCTCCAAACCGTTTCCGCTCTTTTTCGACAAGATGCCGATGAAGTGCTTCAAATCGTTCATCAGTTGTTTGATCTTTTCAAGCAAGAACGTTTGGTGCTGCGAGATGCGATCAAATTGTATGAAGAATTCATCGTATTGCTGCGCCAGCGGCTCAGGCAGAGCGGCTTGAAGGAAGCTGCTCTGGATCGGACTATTTCGCTTGATTTGAATCTGTGCAATTCTTATTCGAGCATTCAAAAGACAGCAGAGGAAGAAATGCGGGAGCTGATGCGGCTGATCGATTTGCAAGGAATCGATAAATCGTATTGGATAATTGAGAAAGCAAAGATGTATATGGATGAACAATATTACAATGACATTAAAGCGTCGGAAGTAGCGCGATGGCTTAAGATTACGCCGAGTTATTTCAGCAATTTGTTTAAGCAAAGCACCGGGAAAAGCTTCAGAGAATATATGAATGAGCTTCGCATTGAGCACGCCAAGCAATTGTTGGTGGAAACAAACGATAAAGTGTTTGAAATTGCTGCTAAAGTCGGATATAAGGAGTATAAATACTTCGTTTCGGTTTTTAAATCATATACAGGGATGACGCCGAAAGAGTATCGCGCCTTAAATGTGAATCGACGAGCGGATGCATGAAGGAAAGGTGGGAATTCGCCGTGGCAAAAACTTATGTGCTTCGCAATTTGAACATGTTAAACGGCGGTCAAGTCCATATTTGGATTGAAAACGGCGTAATTGCATCGATAGAAAAATCAGAGGAGGCAATGCCGGAGCTTTTGGCCGGGGAAGTTGAAATCGTTGACGGCGCTGGTTCTTACGTATCGAGCGGATGGATTGACATGCATGTGCATGCTGTGAAACAGCTGGAACCTTACGGCGATGACATCGATGAAATCGGCGTGAAACAAGGCGCAGCAACGATCGTAGATGCCGGAAGCTGCGGCGCGGAGCGCATCGCGGAGTTTAGGAAAACAGCTTTACAGGCTAAAACGAACGTGCTCGCTTTTTTGAACATATCGCGCATCGGGCTGGAACGCGTGGACGAGCTGTCTAATTTGGCGTGGCTGGACGAAGAAATGCTCTTGCAAGCGGTGGATGCCAACCGGGATTTCATCGTGGGGCTAAAAGCGAGAATGAGCGGCAGCGTTGTCGGAGAGAACGGGCTGATGCCGCTGCTTATTGCCAGGCAGTTTGCCGCAAAAACCGCACTTCCGTTGATGATTCATATCGGTTCAGCACCGCCGAAAATCGAAGAAATTTTAGAGCAGCTGCAAGAAGGGGATGTCGTCACGCATTATATGAACGGAAAAGCAAACAATCTGTTTGACAGCAAGGGGAATCCGCTGCCGGAATTGCTGGAAGCGCTGGAGCGAGGAGTGCGGTTAGATGTTGGCCATGGCACTGCCAGTTTTTCTTTTCAAGCCGCGCAGCATGCAAAACGAGCAGGGCTGCCGCTTCATACGATCAGCAGCGACATTTACCGAGGGAATCGTCTGAACGGGCCGGTGTACAGTTTGGCGCATGTCATGTCTAAGTTTCTCGCACTCGGTTATTCGCTGGAAGAAGTCATTCGATCCGTGACGGTTCACCCTGCCGAATGGTTAAACAGACGGGAGCTGGGCCGCATACGAGTCGGCGAACCCGCTCATTTGACGATTTTTGATGTAAAGGAAGGAGATTTTTCTTTTATCGATTCAGAAGGAGACGTTTTGAAGGGGAATCAACAGATCGAGGCAAAAGGAGTGTTTGTTCATGGGACATTCGTTAAATGCTAAATACGGGTTGAAGCGGGTCATCAATGCCAGCGGGCGAATGAGCATCCTTGGCGTTTCAGCGCCTTCCGATACGGTGATGGAGGCGATGAAGCAGGGAGGCCAACAGTATGTGGAGATTGCGGATTTGGTTGAGAAGTCCGGCAAATATGTTGCCAATATCATCGGCAGCGAAGATGCGGTCGTCGTCAATTCTGCTTCCAGCGGCATTGCCTTGTCTACAGCGGCAGTCGTTACAGGCGGCAATGAACGGATGAGCCAGCGTTTGCATCAAGATCCGATTGAAAAAAACGAAATCCTGCTGTTTAAAGGGCATAACGTGCAGTATGGGGCGCCGATCGAAACGATGGTCGCATTAGGCGGCGGGAAAGTGGTGGAAATCGGATATGCGAATGAAGGACGGCAGGAACATATTGAACAAGCCGTGACAGATCGCACGGCAGCCATGTTGTATGTGAAATCACATCATTGCGTGCAGAAAAACATGATTTCCGTGGAAGAAGCATGGGAGACTGCGCAAAAGCTTGGCATTCCGTTAATCGTCGATGCTGCGGCTGAAGAAGATTTGCAAAAGTATCCGCCGATTTCAGATTTGGTCATCTTCAGCGGCTCGAAAGCGATCGAAGGACCAACATCCGGCATAGTCGCAGGTAAAGCCCATTTGGTTGAAGCTGTGAAGCTGCAGCTTCATTATATCGGACGCAGCATGAAGGTCGGGAAAGAAAGCGTGTTTGGTTTGCTGCAAGCATTGGAAGAATACATGAACAAAAAAGACAACAGCGAACAAGAAAAACAGCAGCTGCAAGCGCTGCTTGAATTGTCAGAACTGCCTGGCGTGAAGGTGGAGATTGTGCAAGATGAAGCCGGCAGAGCGATATTCCGCGGGCGAATCCATTTTAATGAAAAAGAAGCGGGG
>CALKAN010000351.1 GCA_937983035.1 uncultured Paenibacillaceae bacterium
GCGACCACCGAGATCTACACTCTTTCCCTACACGACGCTCTTCCGATCTATCGACGAATTTCCTAAGCCGGGAGGAAGGCTGCTCGGACAACTGTACCAAGAGAAAAAGGGGACATGGTGGAACGGAATCCAAGAAACAGAGAAGCTGCTGGAAAAATTGGAACAGCTTCATGCGGAGTTGAGATGCGGAGTTTCTGCTGTCCATATTGAAAAAACAGAGGCCGGTTTTCAAGTTTTCACAAATGAAGGAGTGCTGGAAGCGGAAAACGTGTTGATTGCTTCCGGCGCTGCGGAAGCGCCTGCTCCAATTCCGGGTTGGACGCTTCCGGGCGTCATGTCGATCGGCGCTGCCCAAGTGATGACGAACGTGCATCGGGTTCGCGTTGGCGATAGAGGCATCATTATTGGGATCAATGCATTGTCTGCGGCTATCGCCCAGGAATTGCTGCTGGCCGGCATTGAGCTGCACAGCATGGTTCTCCCTGCGCTTCATCCGGCGCTGAAGAAACATGGGGATCCGAATATCGTGATGGAAGATTTGGCGCGAATGGCGCACTTGGCTCCGTCCAAATGGATTCAGCTCGGAAGCTCGTTTATGAAGTCGCCCGCGGTTAGAAAATTAGCCGTAAAATATTATCCGAAAAGCGGCGTGAAGATTTGGGGGATGCCCATCCATGTTCGCAAAGCAGCGACAGCGATCCATGGAACAGAGCAAGTGGAAGCTGTCACAATATGCGACATATCTGCAAACGGTGAACCGATTCCTGGGAGCGAAAAAACGGTTGAAGTCGATTTTGCGTGCATTTCCGGCGGGCTGTATCCGCTCGCTGAACTTGCTGCTGCAGCAGGCTGCCCGTTTCAATATATTGAAGAGTTGGGCGGACACGTTCCGCTCCATAATGAGTATATGGAAACACCGCTGGAAGGATTGTATGTGGCTGGAAACATTACCGGCATCGAAAGCGCAAAAGTGGCGCTGGCGCAAGGGACGCTCGCCGGCTTGTCCATCGTCCGGCGAAAATTATCGCATCATGAGAAGCTCGAACAGCAAATTCAGGATGCGGCAAATCATGTGAAGCAAGTTCGCGAACATGCAGACATTCAATTCCTTCCTCAGATTGTTCAAGGGCGTTTGAAAATGGAAGAAGCTTATCGGAAGCACATCGCGGGACAGAAGGAGGTTGCTGGATGAATAGCAAGCGACATGCGGAAGTTGCGATTATTGGCGGCGGCATCATCGGGTGTGCGATTGCTTATTATGTTTCGAAAGCAGGGCTGGACTGCATGCTCATCGAGAAGGAAGATCTGGCCAGCGGCACATCATCGCGCTGCGACGGCAACATTACGATCGTTGATAAAAATCCCGGCTTTGACAGTGAAATGTCATGGAAAAGTCAAGAGCTGACGCTCCAGTTAAGGGAAGAACTCGATCTCCCATTTGAATACCGCGCATCAGGAAGCATTCTCGTCTGTGATAATGAAGAGGAAATGGAAGCGGCCAAAAAATGGGTAGAGATACAAAATCGCGCCGGGTTAAAATTCAACTTGCTTGACCGAGCGGATATTCGCCAAGAATCTCCATATTTCGCCGATGATATTCCCGGCGGCTTAGAGTGTGAAACGGATTCGCTCATTAATCCGTACATGCTGTGCTATGCTTTGATCGATAAAGCGGTGCAACACGGTTTGAAAGTGCACACTCGGACAGGAGTGACGAACGTTTCAAAAGATGAAGATTTTCGGATTGAAACGACGAATGGGACGTTTACAGCCAAAAAGGTGATCAATGCAGCAGGAGTTTGGGCGCCGATGATCGGTGAAATGCTGGGTCTGAAAATTCCGATCGTGCCTAGGAAAGGGCATATCATGGTTGGAGCCAGGCAGCAACCGGTGATGATGAGAAATGTGATGGAATTCGGCTACTTGATGAACAAATTTGGACAAGAGCGAATGGCAGATCCTCAAACGTTGGCTCACGGCGTCGCGCTCGTACTCGAACCGATGGAAAGCCAAAACTTTTTGATCGGGAGCAGCCGGCAATTCGTCGGATACGATTACCGCGTCGATTTTCAAGTCGTTCAAACGATGGCCAAAAGAGCGCTGCGCTTTTTTCCTAAGATGAGTGATTTTAATATTATCAGGACTTATACGGGATTGAGGCCTTGGACGAAAGATCACTTCCCGATCGTGTCGGCTGTTGAGGAGATTCCCGGGTTTTATATCGCAGCCGGTCATGAAGGAGACGGGATCAGCTTGGCCGCAATCACAGGCAAATTAATCCAAGAAATGATTTGCGGCGAGGAAACAACGGTCTCCGTTGAGCCTCTGCGATTCGATCGATTTAAAAACATTGACGATGAACCGGTAGCATGATAAAATAATTGCATCTCTTAAGAAATGGAGGTTTTGCAAGTGCAATCAGCAAGACTAAGGAACCTAGCTTTGAACCGCTAATTGAATACGGTCAAAGGCTCTGCTTGTGCAGAGGTAAATGGGATTAGTCTGCCTAATTGCATTGCAAACCTTTATTTTACGGTTGCAAGAAAGAAGGGGCGGTTGTCCTCTTCTTTTTTGTTTCTTCCATCATGAGAAGCGCTTTGAAGAATCGATGCATGCCGTTTGAAGAAGCGATCACAATGATGATGCATGATGATGTCTTCACCGCGATGCCTTTTTTTGTGCTGTGTTGAACAAGATGCGAGCATCGGGCGAGGGAAGAGCATTTTGCTGTTTTCCCGCTTCATGCCGACCTGTTGTTGACGCTGCATCAGCGCGGATTTCCAGATCAGCGCATGCGCTGATCGATTCCGGCCGAAGGCAGCATGTTCTTGGAAGTTCAAGAACATGCGCGGGAGAGGATTCGCATTTTTCATGTGCATGATCGATGGCTCGGCGCGTAAACGATGCATGACCCTGAGGCAAGATCTATCATTTTCCATATTCCATTTACTGCAAGCACAGGCAGCGAGCCTGTGTTTTTTCGTTTCCAGTCATTTTTTTGAACTGCGCAGCGATGGAAAGGAGAATGAAAATGGAACAAATGAAACAAAAAGTTATTGTTGTCGGCGTGAATCTTAAGGGCACGGACGAACATTTTGAATATTCGATGCAAGAATTAAAAGGACTGGCTGCTGCGTGCAATCTGGAGGTCGTTGGCGAACTGGTGCAAAACTTGCAGCATGTGAACCGATCTCATTATATCGGAGCGGGGAAACTGCAGGAACTCGTCCGCATGATTGAGGAATTGGATGCAGACCAGATCATATTTAATGATGAGTTGACTCCGTCGCAAATTCGGGTGCTGGAACAACAGCTTCACCGCAGAGTGATCGACCGAACGATGTTAATTTTAGATATATTTGCTGCGCGCGCATCTACGCGAGAGGCCAAACTGCAGGTGGAAATCGCGCAGCTTCAATATTTGCTGCCGCGGTTAATTGGACGGAGGAAAGATTTAGGAAGGCAGGGCGGAGGCGCCGGCTTGAAAAACAGAG
>CALKAN010000352.1 GCA_937983035.1 uncultured Paenibacillaceae bacterium
GGATCGAATCCCCCGGGGTGAAACGGATGACAGCGGCAAATCCGCCGCACGGTCAACCAACCGCCGTAAAGCGCGCCGTGTTCTTCAATCGCTTCAAGCGCATATTGCGAACAAGAAGGGTAGAATCGGCATGTTGCGGGCTTCAATGGAGAAATGAATTTCCGGTAAAAAATAACCGGTGCTTTTAATAGTATGTTGCCCAGCCTCATGATCGATCCCTCCTTGTTGATCTTGAACTTCTTCTATTTAAGCTTTGCAGCTTTCGCAATATCCGTACAATTCAAATTTATGCCGCACGATTTCAAAATTTTCAGGCAGATCAGAATCTGCGACATAATGAACGGGGCAGAAATCGATCGAGTACGTTTTTTCACATTCCAAACAAATGAAATGATGATGATGTTCATCCGCGCAATGCAGCTTGAACTTCACCCCGTCATCAAACATCAATTGTTCCAAAATGCCGATATCGCATAAAAGCCGCAAATTGCGATATACCGTGTCAAAGCTTAATCCGGGATACTGCACATTCATCTGTTTGTACACTTGTGCTGGAGTCCAATACCCGGAGCCGTTTGCAAACAAACGAATCATCGTTCTGCGCTGTGCGGTAATGCGCAATCCGCTCATGCTCATCCGATTTAAAATTTCTTGTTCTGTTTTCCGCATCCCGGATCCTCCTCCTAACTGAAAGTATACCACAATAAACGCTCATCCGGCGACATGATGCGGATGCAATGCGCCCGCAACATGAAATTCGCGCATCCATCCTTCATCGCGGCAGCCAATCATGCCGTCAAAAGCGTATTTCTTGCCAAGTTCCGTCTCCGCCTGCTTCGGATTTCTCAAATTCCAAACATAAGAGCCCGTTGCGGCATTCTGCAGTTTTTACTCGATTTCGCACAGGAGAGGGAAGCGGGATATACCGTGTGAAAACTTCGTTTCTTCGCTCGCTGTAATATCTTCCCCGCGCATCGGAAACCGATTGGCTCACAGCGATGGAGCCTCGCAAATAAAGGTGATGCCCGCTCGTGCGGTAAGCCCATCTCGCGATCTGCTCATTGCTTAAACCCGGTGCTTCGATCCGCACCAGCACATTCTTTCCTTTATCGATGACATCCGCACGAGGCCCTTTCATCATCCACTTATTCATATGGTTGAACATCTGTTCACTCATCTTCAACAGTTTAACAAAAGAGCGATGAAACTCGTCAATGCTGCTTGGATCGAATGGAAACCTGCTCATTAACGGCCTGCCTCCTTTTTCATACGAATCTGCGCTGCAATGAAGCAAACAGCCTCTTGCGCCTATAATATTATACGCTTGCAGATTGGAGCCGTATGGGCATGCATCCCGCCTCGCATAAGTTCTCAGCAGGCGCGTAAAATAAGAGCACCGCTTGAGAATGCAAGCATAAGCAGTTCTATCACGAAGCAGTTCCATCACGCTTAGGAGAAAATGCCAATGATTATGCAAACAAAAAATAAGACGGCGCATGAAATTTACTGTGATTCAGAATACGGAACATTGCTGGAAGTGTTGCTTTGCTCTCCTCGACACATGAAAATAAGAGACGTTATTAACGAAACGCAGAAACATTATGCAAGCGAAAACATTGACGCTGACATCGCTTGCAGGCAGCATGACCATTTGCTGCAGGTGTTGCAAAGCCGCGGGATAAAAACGCATTTGCTGGAAGCCAAGCCGGAATTGCCGGAACAAGTTTTCACTCGAGACATCGGATTTGCCATTCATGACAAACTGTTTATGGCGAAATTAAAACAAGAGATTCGTCAAGGCGAGCGTGAAATGTTCAAGCATTGGCTTCAAAAAAATGACATCAAAGCGATTGAGCTTGCAAACGATATCGAGGGCGGCGATGTAATCGTCGACGGGTTGGATGTTTGGATCGGCGTCGGAGACCGCACCTCTTCATCAGCTGCGGCAGAGCTCCAAAGTTTACTGCCCGGCTGCCGCATTTATGAAGTTAAATTCGATCCTTCATACTTGCATTTAGATTGCGTGTTCCAGCCGATATCCAGCGAAGAAGCGCTCCTTTTTCCATCTGCATTCCCGCCTGAAGCCAAAGATCTGCTTTACAGCAAATATAAACCGATTGAAGTTGACCGCGAAGAACAGTTTACGCTCGGGACCAACGTGCTGTCCATAGGGAAACGAACCGTCATCAGCATGCCAAACAATGAAAAGGTAAACAGCAAACTGCGGCAGAAAGGGTATCATGTCATTGAGGTCGAACTTTCAGAAATAATGAAATCAGGCGGAGCTTTTCGCTGCATAACGCTGCCGCTTAAACGAAAAGCCGCGTCCGGCTTGCTTCCTCAGCAAGTCGAAACACGGCCATGAATGATTCCATAATCAGCATGAGAACATTTCGCGCGTAGAAAGCCGAACATTAAGCATCGGCCGCACAGCGAAAACCTAAATTTCCCGTCGAACTGTCGGGGGTGTTCGAGCTTCTGGCTGCAACTCTGTATCGATTGCAGTAAGAGCGGTGGCAAAGATATGAACCGCCTCGGATAGAACGCGCATAGCCGTGTTCAGGCCCTCTTGGATTGATGTTAGAGCTTTCAAGATGGTATCTCGGACTGAACCAATCTGCGCACCATTCCCAGACGTTCCCGGCCATATTGTAAAAACCGTATCCATTCGGTTCATAAGCATCAACCGGAGCGGTCGAGACATAGCCGTCTGAAGCATGGTTTTTCGTCGGAAACTTTCCTTGCCAAATGTTGCACATATGACGGCCGTCTTTTTTTAACGTGTCTCCCCACGGATACTTTTTGCGATCAAGCCCGCCTCGTGCTGCAAATTCCCATTCCGCTTCAGTTGGCAAGCGCTTTCCCGCCCACTTGCAATAAGCAACCGCATCATTCCACGAAACGTGAACGACCGGATGATTCCAACGGCCGGACAAATCTGAATCCGGTCCTTCCGGCCGCATCCAATAAGCTCCGTCGACTTTGTACCACCAAGGCGCTTGCTGCGGAACGGCATCGACGCGCTTCCTCGTTTCTTCTGATACGAAAAGATGAAATACGAATGACCAGCCGTATTTTTCCGCATCCGTGCGATATCCTGTATCATCGACAAACTCTTTAAATTGTTTGTTCGTGACAGCATACGGATCAAGATAGAAAGGAGATACAGTCACTTTTCGGGCCGGCCCTTCCCCGTCGGCCGGAAATCCTTCCGCTGAATCAGTGCCCATCCAGAACTCCCCGCCCTCCAAATAAATCATCCCTTCTCTCGGATCAGCCGTGGAAGTTCTGGCAATGACAGGTTCTGGTGATTCTGATTCGTTCCGGAAATTTGTCGCAGAAGGCGTGCAGCATGATTTCTGTTCTGTCATGTTGAGTTCTCATCTCCTCTTTATTTCTGTACAGTTATTATATCACATTCCCGAGGCTTGCCCGTTTTCTTCATCTCCTTCTTTCTGGCATACATCCGCTCATCCGCTTTTTGCATCAATTCCTGCAAGGTGCTGCCGTCTTCAGGATACAAAGCGTAACCTGCGGACAATTGCAAAGTACGATCTCCCTCTAACGAGCAAGAAGACGCCGCCTGTTCAATTCGTACCAGAATCTTTTCCGCTTCCTCGGCATTCGTGTTCGGGGCTGCCATGATGAATTCATCTCCTCCCCAGCGGGCGACAATATCTGTTTTCCGTGCATGCCGATTTAATAATAAAGCCGTTTGGCGAATGACACCATCGCCGTCCAGATGTCCATAAGTATCATTAATTTCTTTAAGTTCGTCAATGTCAAACAAGAACAAACACAACAGCTGCTGATTCTTCTTCGTTTCGCTGCTCAGCTTGTTAAAAATTTTCTGATTCATATATCTTCGATTGTATGTACCGGTTAACTCATCTTTTTCCGAATAATATTTCGCTTTGTCGTACTGTTTTCCTAATTGCCAACCGATGAAAGAAAAAATCGCCAGGATGACAATTGCTAAAGCTGCTTCGGCTTTTCCTTTCAGGATGCTTTCCGCCGCGCCAGAGAACCATGCAATCCAAGTAAAGGAGACCAGCCAGATAATCAGCGTCGAAACGATCCGGCCAACATATCCCATACCTTCAGCACCTCGTCGATATCATTTCCTGCTTATATCATACACTACTCGTCCCCTTCTATGCGAATGTTTTTGTTAAAAAAGAAGCATATTTTCTGCTCAAAGTGAAAATATGCTTCTCAATCGGCCAACCTGTGACGGAATAACAATAAAACAGCGTCTTCTATGCATTCCAGCAAGAAGACGCTGCTTCTCATGGCGGGCTCCTAATATCGCCGTCAAGCCGGCTAGGCGTCCTCTCCATCTGTCCGCTTCCGTTTGACAGTCCTGCCGGATTTCCGCAACGCTTCCCGCAGCAGAAATTCGATATGGGCGTTTACGCTCCGAAATTCATCACTGGCCCAGCGCTCAAGTGCAGCATACAATTCCGCGTCAATTCGCAAAGGAAATTGCTTTTTCTTTGACATGGAATACCATCCTAATAAATGCTTCCTGTATTTATAACCGGACTGGCACCCCTGTCGGAAACGATCGCGACCATTAAGTTGTTAATCATCGCAGCTTTGCGCTCTTCATCCAGTTCAACCATCGCTTCTTTCTGAAGCATTTCCAACGCGTCATGCACCATTCCGACAGCGCCTTCCACGATCCGCTTCCTTGCAGCAACGATCGCGGATGCTTGTTGACGCTGCAACATCGCGCTGGCAATCTCTGTCGAATAAGCCAAATGAGTCAAGCGAGCATCCAAAATATCGACGCCGGCTACCGTCAATCTGCGGTCAAGCTCTTCCATCAATTCCTTGGCCACTTCCTCTGAGTGAGACCGAAGTGAAAAGCCGTCTTGTTCGAAAGAATCGTACGGATAACGGCTGGCCACTTGCCGCAGCGCGCTCTCGCTTTGAATTTCTACGAATTCTTCATATTGATCGACATCGAACAGCGACTTGTACGAATCGACCACTTTAAACACGATCACGGCTGCAATCTCTATCGGATTCCCGTCCACGTCATTCACTTTCAATTTAGAGCTGTTAAAATTTCGCACCCGCAAAGAGACGCTTCTTCTGTCGCACAGCGGCACAGCAAGCCACAATCCGCTGTCCCGAACCGATCCGACATAACGCCCGAAAAACACGAGCGCCTTCGCTTGATTAGGCTGAACAACCATAATTCCGGTGCTGAGCACCGCAGCAGCCAATATGCATAACACAGCTAAGATGATGCCCAATAGCGTAAATTGCCCGTTAGCCATCTGGACGATGATTAAAATACCGATCAAAAGCAGCGCAGCGATAATCAAAATTCCCAAGTAACCGTTGATTTTTACGGCTTTCTTTTCTGACATGCATGTTCCTCCTTTTTAATTCCATCATCATGAAAAAGTGTTTTTGAAATTAAAATAGAATCATTTCGCTATCATTATGATATCACTTTTGTAATTAACTGTAAAGAACTATTTGAAAAGAAATGATCAAATATTTTTATATAGTTCATTTTTCTTTTACGTTATATAATGATTTTGTTTGCATGTGCGATTTTGCTGCATCATCTAATGAATGTTTTCAGGAGGAATATGTGTGACGAACCTTGCTTTGCTTATATTCGCAGCGACGTTGACGCTCGTCATCTGGCAGCCGAAAGGTTTATCCATCGGATGGTCAGCATGCGGCGGCGCGATCGCGGCGCTTTTGATCGGCGTTGTCCATTGGAGCGACGTTTTGGAAGTTGCCGGCATCGTATGGAACGCAACATTTACTTTAATTGCTATCATGATCATTTCGCTGATCCTCGATGAAATCGGCTTTTTTGAATGGTCTGCGCTGCATATGGCCAGAGCTGCGAAAGGCAGCGGCATCCGGATGTTTTTATACTGTGCTGTTTTGGGGGCTGCAGTGTCTGCGCTGTTTTCGAACGACGGGGCTGCTTTAATATTGACGCCGATCGTCCTTGCCATGATGCGTTCGCTTAAATTTAAGGATGCGTTCGTATTTCCATTTATTATCGCTTGCGGATTTATTGCTGATGCGACTTCGCTGCCGCTCGTAATCAGCAACTTGGTCAATATCGTTTCCGCAGATTTTTTCGGAATCGGTTTTGTTGAATACGCGTCTAGAATGATCATCCCGAATTTCTTCTCATTGATTGCCAGCATATTGGTCTTATATTTTTATTTTAGGAAGAACATTCCGTCTCGATATGATACGGCTTATTTAAAATCACCCGCTCAAGCGATCAAAGATCATCAACTGTTCAACTGGTCTTGGGTCATTTTAGGCGTGCTGCTTGCCGGTTATTTCACCAGCGAGTTTTTGCGCATGCCCGTCTCCATTGCAGCGGGAGCAGCAGCCATTTTTTTCTTGCTGCTTACTTACCGCAACAACGCGGTGAATACCCGTGCTGTCATCAAAAACGCACCGTGGAATATCGTGTTTTTTCAATCGGGATGTACGTCGTCGTGTATGGGCTTAGGAACGCAGGATTCACTTCGCTTCTTACGGAGATCATCGAATGGTGCGCGGATCAAGGTTTGTTTGTTGCCGCCATCTCGATGGGGTTTATCGCTGCCTTCCTTTCTTCAACGATGAACAATTTGCCGACAGTAATGATCAATGCACTGGCCATTGCCGATGCCGATGCGAGCGGCATCATGAGAGAGGCATTAATATATGCCAATATCATCGGCTCCGACTTGGGCCCGAAAATTACGCCGATCGGTTCTTTGGCCACCTTGTTGTGGCTGCACGTGCTTTCATTGAAAGGCGTCCGAATTACTTGGGGAACTTATTTCAAAATAGGCATTGCATTGACGGTTCCTGCGCTGTTCATTACGCTTGCGGGACTTTATGTCTGGCTCAGGCTGATTCATTAAAGCTGCTGAAATCATAATAAAACTGATCAAAATAAAGTGCTATAAACATATTTTCAAATTCCTCCGAATAAGTATAGACGGAGAAACTTAATGATTCGGAGGAATATTATGCAGATCCATGTTGTTACACCAGGACAAAGCTTGTATGGCATTGCACAAGCATACGGCACAACCGCTGAAGCCATCGCAGAAGCCAATCAAATTCCGGATCCTAATCGACTTGCAGCAGGCCAAGCACTCGTCATTCCGATCCAAGGCATGTTCTATTGGGTGCAGCCTGGCGATACTTGGTTTTTGATTGAAATGAAATTCGGCATCTCTTATCAAGAATTGGCTCGCATAAATCAAATTCCATTAAACCAATCATTGCCAATCGGATTAAGATTATATATACCGCCCAGGCAGAAAGTAAATGCAGAAGTGAATGCATATTTGGAGCCGACGGGCGATGCCGTCAGCGCGACTTTATTGCAAAGCGCAAGCGAGGCCGCTCCTTACTTGACGTACTTGGCTCCTTTCAGTTTTGAAATGCAAAGAGACGGCACGTTGAAAGAGCCGCCTTTAAACGGGATTGCGGAAATCGCTGCCGCAAGTCAAGCGACGCTGATGATGGTCATTACCAATTTGGAAGAAGGAGCGTTCAGCGATGAGCTGGGAAACATCGTGCTCAATGATATGGCCATCCAAGACCGTTTGCTGAATGAAATCATTGATACGGCTCATCGTTACGGTTTTCGAGATATTCATTTTGATTTGGAATTTTTGCTGCCGGAAGACCGCGAAGCATACAACGCCTTTTTGCGCAAAGCAGCGGAACGCATTCGCGCTCAAGGTTTTCTCATTTCCACTGCACTCGCGCCGAAAACAAGCGCTGAACAAGCGGGACAATGGTACGAAGCCCATGATTACGGCGCACATGGTGAAATCGTCGATTTTGTCGTGTTAATGACCTATGAGTGGGGGTACAGCGGCGGCCCGCCGATGCCGGTTTCGCCGATCGGGCCTGTTCGCGAAGTCGTCAATTACGCTTTGACGGAAATTCCAGCGTCCAAAATTATGCTCGGACAAAATATGTACGGCTACGACTGGACGCTGCCATTTGTGGAAGGAGGGCCTTATGCCAGAGCATTGAGCCCGCAGCAAGCGATCCAACTGGCATTGGATGAAAATGCAGCCATTTCTTATGATTACCGCGCGCAAGCGCCTTACTTCAGATATGTGGATGAGCAAGGCCGCTCACACGAAGTGTGGTTTGAAGATGCCCGCTCCATCCAAGCCAAATTCAATTTAATCCGTGAGTTAGGATTAAGGGGCATCAGCTACTGGAAACTGGGACTGTCATTCCCGCAAAATTGGCTGCTTCTGTCTGACAATTTCAATATCGTAAAAAGGTGACATGAAAAAAACCTCT
>CALKAN010000353.1 GCA_937983035.1 uncultured Paenibacillaceae bacterium
AGCAGATTTCGGGTTGCCTTTTCCGCCCGGCATGCTCGGGAACAATGCGATGCCGAATTTGTCCCCTTCTTCGTTATTGATTCTCACTCTGCCGTCTACCGTAGCAGTCGTGATGTGCATGGCAGCTTTGCCTTGGATGAAGTAGTCTTGCGCTTGGACGGAGTCCATGTTATTGGCGTCCTCATTGAATGCGCCGAGCTTGCTCAATTCATCGATCACAGCTACCGCTTTAACGAATGGCTCGTCCGTGAAAGAGGCCTCGCCTTCCATAATTTTGTACAAGAAATCATCTCCGCCAAAACGCTGCGCCAATGTTGAAATATAAGAAGATTGCAGCGGCCATCTTTCTTTGTTTCCTAATGAAATCGGCGTAATGCCGGCTTCTTTCAATTTCTTAATGGCGTCAATCCATTCTTCGTACGTCTCAGGGAACTGGTCATATCCAACTTGCGCAAACATTTCTTTGTTGTAATAAATAATGTCTGTGAAGTTTTGCTTCGTAGGCACGGCATACTGATTGCCGTCCGGATTAAATCCAGCCAGAGCGCCTTCACGGACCAAACCGTTCCAATTTTCCATGTAATCGTTCAAAGGCATGAGCAAATCACCGCTGACGAGCGGATCGAGGTCCGCACCAGGCCAAACGACGTTAATATCGGCTAAATTGTTTCCAGTAGCCTGCGTGAACAATTTTGTTTTATATTGTTCTGCGGCAACTTCGTCTTCCTCGATCTTAATATGAGGAAATTTTTCTTGGAACGATTCAATGCGAGCATTGTAAATATCGTTGTCCGGGTTCGGAGAAGTCCAAGGATGCATCATCGTAAGCGTAATCGTTTCTTGCTTTCCTGTTCCTTGATCTCCGCTGTCATTGCCTTGTTGTCCTTCATCTGCAGCTTGTCCGCATGCAGCCAGGAAGATAAGCCATCCCCGCTGCAAGCAAGGACTTCAATGTTTTCTTTTGCATGTTTACCCCTCTTTCTTATAATGATTGCCTAGATTTATTAATCCCGCATCTCACGCATAGTATGCATGAGTGAATAGGATTAAATTCATTATAAAACGTTATCATTCAGCGCCATATCCAATATTTTTAAAAAACATCCAATTTTTTTAAATAAGTTGTTTAAACGCCTTCTTTTAATACATAATCTGTCAGTTCTTGCAATGGAACCGTCGCCAGTGCAATCGCAGTGTCTGTTACGCCGTAATAAATGTACAAGAGGCCGTCCTTTACAACAGTGCCTGTCGGAAAGATCACGTTCGGAACTTGATAGCCGAATTTTTCATAATAAGGTTCAGGTTCCATAATATAATGACTTGTCTTTGCGATCACTTTTTCTGGATTTTCCAGATCGAGCATCATCGCTCCGACTCGGTACACTGAATTCTCGTCCACGCCATGATAGAGCATCAGCCAGCCTTTGTCGGTTTTAATGGGCGGTGCTGCGCTGCCAATTTTTTTCTGTTCCCATGCTTCTTTGCCGGGCTTGACGAGCAATTTCGGCTCATCCCAATGGATCAGATCATCAGAGTACGTAATCCAGATCGCGGGAACTTCGGTGCCGTATTTTTCTCCGATATATTCTTCCGGACGGCGAAGCAGCACATATTTGCCGTTGATTTTTTCAGGGAACAAAACGTTGTTGCGGTCATTAATTTCAAGCGGAGTTGTTAACGCTAAATGCTCCCAATGCATTAAATCTTTCGAAGTTAAAATGCCGGATCTCGTTCTCCAGTGCACTTCTTCTTCGCCCCAGCCGTCTGGATATTCCGGATATGACCGCTCCGGCAATCCTGTCCCTGTCGGATAATAATTCATCGCGCAAGGTCTGAGCGCATACGTCATGTAAAACGTATCTTCGATCTTTACAATTCTCGGATCTTGCACGCTGCCGTAAGGAAATCCAAGCTGATCCGGCGTCACGATCGGCTCATCTTTCACAGGCGTAAAGTGTACGCCGTCTTCGCTTTTCAGCAAGCCTAAAAAGTTTTTGCAAGGGGTTAAACTTCCGGCCGTTCGTTCAATCATGTAAAAAATGCCGTCATCAAGGATGACTGCCGGATTAAACACAGTTGCTTTGCGCCATTCAAACATGCCGGGCACAACAATTGGATTGTTCGGATGCCTTTGAATATTCAGCATAGTGACCCTCCTCATTTATTTATTTACATCATTAAATATCATTATAAATTTATGGCCGCTTTGTTAATATCCCACAAAATCAAGAAAACATCTGATTTATTCAAATAAAAAAGATGGCAAATGCCATCTTTTTACAAACAACGGTGATGTGATTGTCAAGGCCGCTTTTCCTCATCCCAATAGCGCAAATATTGATAATGAGGGGTTGCAACTGTTTTCACCGTTTCTTTCCCGTCTTTATACACTTCAAATTCTTGATAAGTCTCCACAATGAAGTTCCCGCTTCTCTCCACATGAACCAAGTGCCATTCTAAAAAAACATCGTATCGAGATAAATTTTCGCCGCTTTCCGAATCACCAAAGTCACTGACCGGCGCATCGGTTCGTTCCGTGGTATACGCTGGTTTCACTGATCGGTGATGCAACAACCGCTCGGTCACATCCATCAAAAAATAAGCAAAAAGAAAAAGATTGATTGCAGCGATGATGCCGATGGCCGCCGTCCATGCGTTTCGATTGACATGCTTCATGCGGACGTCCCCCTAACCTGTCCATTTCTATACTCATATGAGACAAGTCAGGAAGTTATTCTTCCGCATTCATCTCGTAAGCAGCGGCTTAATTTCTTTGATCGTTTGATCCAGTTTTTCAGCGCACTTTGCATACATCGCTTTCGCTTCTTTATTTTTCGTCGACAAGCTGAACAGTTCCAGATCCGCTTCACATTTTTTCAGCAAAGCTAAGAGCGCTGCTTTCGTCTGCGGCTCAGGCAGTTCGATTTTATCATCGTATAAGTCAACATACAGCTGACCGTAGGAATCCACTTGTCCCAAAAAGACATTCTCCAACGCAACGCCAAGCTTTTCTAATTCGGTTTTCAGCCATCCCCGGTTTAGTCCCAGTTCGGCAAGCGGTTCATCCATGATGTTCCCGTCCATAATGACAGCTTGGGGAGGTTTCTCAGGCGCGACTTTCAAACCTAAATGGCTCGGCGTAATCGGCTGATATTCCTTTTTGAGCATCACGTTTACTTCACCGTTTGGTTCCATAACGGCAAATTCGACATCGGCCGCACGAAACACATCTTTATTGCGCAGCCTTTCCAGCAGCTCATCGATCGTTAAATGTTCTTTCTTCAAGTTGTCTTCCAATATTTTGCCGTCTTTAATCAGCACCCTTCCTTTGCCGTCCACGATGTCTCGCACTTTTTTGCTTTTCAGCGCCAACGCTTCAATTATATAAGTGCTTATTCCCCAAACGAACAAAGAAACGATGCCCAAATACCATTTCTCGCCGATTTCCAAAGAGATGTGAGCAGCAAGATTTCCGATCGTAATTCCGACGATATATTCAAACAGTGACAATTGAGTGATTTGCCTTTTCCCTAACACTTTCGTCATCACAAATAATGCAAGAATCGCCATCAGCGATCGCAAAGTCACTTCGATCCATGCCATGTAAAAAGCTCCTCCCTTTCTCCATCAATCATCCTCTGTGTAAAGTTGTCCATTTTACGCAGAAATTATGACTGAGAGCGGAAGAAACTGATGAATCAAATGACAGATGATGCAACATGTCTTACATGCAGCCAACATGTGTCTGATCAATCAATGCGCATGCCGCTAAGCGGATAAGTCCGAATTTGACTGCACGTTTTGTCGTTGAAATCGAATGGATGCGAGATAAACGATCGCAGCGCAGAAAACAGCGCAAACGCCAAACAGCCATTTCATTCTCATGTCGAGAGCAGCAGAGTGAACCGTATCCGGCCCTAAATAACCGACGAATAGCGCTGCCAATCCAATCCCGGCAATCATGCCGAGATATCGAATCAGCGCCAGCATGCTGCTCGCAAGACTCAACTTGGCCGAAGGAGCCGCACTCATGATGTCCGCATTGTTGGTCGCTTGGAACAAACCCATGCCTGCCCCGAAAAAAATAAGATGCAGCGCAATGGCCGCAGGATGAATCGCTCCGGCAAAAACGATAAACAAAGCAGAAATGCTGCAAAGCGCTGCTCCAAGCATAACCGGCATTTTCGCGCTGTAACGATCCCTGTACCAGCCGGCCAACGGCGCAGACAGCCCCATCGCAATCGGTTGCAGCGCCAGAAATATGCCCACCGCGCCGGGATCCATCTTTAATACAGATTGCAAATAGAAAGTCCCTGGAATGAGCGATGCCATCTGAGCTAAATGAATAAAAAAGGAAGAAGCGTTTCCGACCCAAATCGTTCGATTCGCAAATAATTCCATGTCGATGATGCCGTCATCGATTCTCCGTTCATAAATCAAAAAACAAACGAGCGCGACAAGCCCAAACAGCCCCATTCCTGCCGAAAGCGAAGCCATCCCGTGCTCTTGAATGGAAACGGCCGCGTAAAGAAGCGTGGAAGCCGCTAATGCCAGCATGACAGAGCCTGCAGCATCCAGCTTGCCCGGCGCGGTTGTTTCCATGCGGGGAAACCATTTCATTCCCATGATCACGGCTGCCAATCCGAGCGGCACATTGATCCAAAACAGAACCGGCCAGCTTGCCATGCCGAGGATCCAGCCGCCGACGGCAGGGCCGGACAAGGTGCCGAGCGAAATAATGATCGCATTGATCCCAAGCGCTTTTCCGCGTTCGCGATCCGGAAATACTTGCCTGACCATCGCTTGACTGTTTGCCATGATCATCGCTGCTCCCAATCCTTGCGCGCAGCGAAAAACAATTAACGAGGCAAAACTGGTGCTGAGCGCAATCAGCAAAGAACCGAACGTGAATACAAAAAAACCGAGCGTATATATTTTATTTCTGCCCCATTTATCTGAAAGCTTGCCTAAGATCGGCAGCAGAGCAACGAGCGTCAACAAATAACAAGTGACGACCCATTGCATGACGGACAAATTCACTCCGAACTCCTCTGCCATCGTCGGCAAAGCTACGTTCACAATTCCTACATCCAGCGTAGAAATGAAAGTTCCCATGTTGACGACCCATAAAATAAGCCAACGTTTTGGATGAAGCTTTTCCTCCATTTGCTGCACCTTCTGTTTATTTATTTCCGCATTTTCCGCGGACTATCTTTCATTATACAATTTCCCAGCATAGGTGTATATTGTTTTTGCCAATAAAAAACCGAACCGAAAAGCCATTCCGATTCGGTTCGGCAAACCGCCGCGAAGCAATTAATCCTCTTCTTCCTTTGAACTGATATATTCGTTCGGAACGTCTTGACCATGAGGATTATGATTTTTAAACTGACTTAAACGACCATTTCTCAATTCTCCGCCCTGAGACTTGCTCCGGCTTTGGCCGTTGTTGTCGCTGAGGCCGGGCCTGTTGCGGTTATAGTTATGATCTGCCATGCAAGCATCACTCCTTTACAGGAGTTATCATCCCAATGGCGGCCAATCTTATTCATGAACGAATCGTCAACGTTTGACCTTTGTTCATGCGAATGACGTAACAACGATCGCCAAGTTCAGACGGTTCGATGCTCACATGCTCCCCTTGCCATTCCCATTGATCGATAAATTCCGGCAGTTTGATCGTCACCGCCGTATCCCGCTCAGCAACAAGCTCTGCCTCAAACAATGACTGGCTGCGGTTCCATTGAAACGAAACTCGACCTGTCGGAAACCGAAAATCGCGAACGCTTCCTTGATCCCACTTGTCCGGCAAAGCAGGCAAAAACTTTATCAATTTCGGGGAAACGTACAACAGCATTTCTTGCACTGCATTGACCCATCCCATGTTTGCATCCATCTGAACAGGCGCGCTCTGCATCTTCAAGCAAATGCCCATGTTGCGCCAATCGTTGTGAAGGGTGAAGAAGTTGTTCAACAAACATGAGCGCGCCAATAAATTTAAGCATTCCAATGCTCGATTCCCATTGCCCAATCTGGCATAAATGGATGCCATATGCGCTAATGACCATCCGCTCTGCGCTCCGATCACGCGCAGCTTGACCGCTGTCTCGAAAGCTTGGAATAACTCCGGTTCTTCTTCCCTGGTGAACTCCTGCCCCGGGAAAACGGGGTAAATGTGAGAAAGATGGCGATGGTCGTAGCGGTCTTCGAACAGTGGATGCATCCATTCTTTCACGGCGCTGTCTTCGTTTACTTGATAAGGAGGGATGCGGCTCAGCATCGTCTTCCATTTCTCAATCTCTTCTTTATCTTCCCCGACGGTTTCCGCGGCTTCGATTAAATGAGTCAGCAATTCTTTCAATATGGCAAAATCCATCGTCGCGTTCATGGCCGTCGGCATCGGGTGCGCCATTTCTTTGCCGTCCTTGGGCATAGAGTT
>CALKAN010000354.1 GCA_937983035.1 uncultured Paenibacillaceae bacterium
AGGGGTCGTTCTCATGAGATGAGAAGAGGGGAAAGACCGTTAAGACGTGTAATTGTCAAAATATCCCTGGATGTATACGATCGGCGTGCCTTTGTCGCCGCTGCCGGAAGTCAGGTCAGACAGGGAGCCGATGAGATCCGTCAGTTTCCGAGGCGTCGTGCCTTGAGATTCCAATGATCCGACTAAGTCATCATCTTTTTCAGAAATGAATTTGGCGATGGCCTCTTGAAGTTCTTTGCCTTTTAAATGAGCGAAATTGTTGTCGGCCAAATATTTCAATTTCACTTCATTCGGCGTGCCCTCAAGGCCTGATGTATATGCCGGCGATACAACAGGATCTGCCAACTCCCATATTCTGCCGACCGGATCTTTAAAAGCGCCGTCCCCGTAAATCATCACTTCCACCTGTTTACCGGTCTTTTCTTTCAGGAGCTGCTGTATTTTATCCACGACCGGCTGGCAGTTGCGCGGGAACAGTTTCACGCTTTCTTCCGTCGCTTTGTTCGAGCCTAACAGGCCGTATGTTTCATTATAGCCGCTGCCGTCCACGGGTTCAGTTAAAATATCTTCAAGATTGTAAACTTTCTCCGCACCGTGTTCCAACAATATTTTTTTCGTTTGGGCTCTGGAATGAATATCGCAAGTAAGCACGCTCTTAGTGTAATCCAAGATCGCGGCGGGGTTGTTCGAGAACACTAACTCGCATTCCACGCCGTATTCTTCGACTAACGATTTGTAATAATCGATATAATCGACACCTGTAAACGTATGTTTGTGACAGCCAAAATGCGAGCGAAATTGTTCTAATGTCAGCACATCCGTCCAAGGATTAACTCCCTTGATGTTATGATGCGTGTCCAGATCAACCAGCGGGTTACCCACTTCATCGGAAGGATAGCTCAGCATGATGACTAATTTTTTCGCGCGTTTGGCAATCCCTTTCAAGCAAATGGAGAAGCGGTTGCGGCTTAAAATCGGAAACAGCACGCCGATCGTATCTTCTCCAAACTTAGCATGGACATCTTTCGCTATCTGGTCAACAGTCGCATAATTTCCTTGCGCTCGCGCCACGATGGATTCAGTAATGGAAACGATATCTTTATCTTGGATCGTGAAACCTTCAACTTCTGCCGCTTTCAATACACTTTCAACGACAATCTCTTCAATCTGGTCTCCCTGGTGAATGATGGGACAACGCAGACCTCTTGCCACAGTCCCAACAACTCTTTCCAATACGTTCAACTCCTTAAAGGAAGATGACTCGATATCATTCATCATCTCCATATTTATTCGATCCTATTTTACTATACAACGTTTCTATGATATAAGTAAAATTAATATCTCTAATACCAAATATAAGGCGGGATTATATGGTCAGCAAATTAGACTTTTATAAAATTTTTTATTATGTCGGCAAACACGGCAGTTTTTCCAAAGCAGCGAAAGAATTGTACATTACCCAGCCCGCGGTTAGCCAGGCGATTATGCAATTGGAACAAGAGTTGGACACGCGTTTGTTCAGCCGAACGCCGAAAGGAGTTACCCTGACGAATGAGGGAGAAATTTTGTTTGAACATGTGCACTCTGCGTTAAATTTGTTAGTTGCCGGCGAAGCGAAAATTTCTGAATTTAAGCATTTGACGACAGGCCAATTGCGGATCGGAGTCGGCGACACGATCTCGAAGCATTTTCTGCTGCCTTATTTAGAGGACTTTCATAACCGATATCCGAAGATCAAATTCAAAATTATGAACGGCACGACGATCGAACTGACTGCTTATTTGAAAGCAGGGGAGATCGATCTTGCAGTGTGCAATTTTCCGATTGATGACGCATCGATTGAGCAGCGGCCGGTGATGGAGGTCCACGATATATTTGTATGCGGAGAAAAATATAAACATCATTTCACAGAACCGGCAGATGTGCAGCAATTGAATCAGTATCCGATGATTTTTTTAGAACCGAATTCAAACTCCCGCGTCTATGTAGAAGATTATTTGCTTAAGAAAGGCATAAAAATTGCGCCGGAATTCGAATTAGGCTCGCACGATTTGCTGCTGGAATTTGCCAGAATTAATTTAGGCATCGCCTGCGTTACAAAAGAATTCGCTCTAGAACATTTGAACAAGAAATACGTGCATGAAATCCCATTAGCGGAAAGCATCCCAAGCAGAAGCATCGGCGTCTGTTATTTAAAAGGTGTTTCGCTTTCGTCTGCTGCCACGAGATTTTTGGAACTTTTATTATGAAGGCTGAAGGCTGTCATCGGTGATGGAAACTCAATGGAATGCTGTTTTTCAACTGAAGCGTTGTTAAGTTTTGCACATCCGTTTGCGACATGCATCGTATGCGAGCTGACCATATGCGGGAAAAAGACGGGAAAATCCCGTCTTTTTACGCCTGTGCCGTTTCTTTCACCGGCCACATAGAAATATTTTCTGCCATATCCCAAAACATATACTCAAAATAGCTCGTTTTGACGAAAATGTCCTCCAGCTTTTTCAATTCATGCTCCGGCTTGTCTTTCGCAATTTCATTGATCAGATCGATGCAATCGTCAGCGATTTTTGTAAATCCATCCGATGAGTACATTTTCACCCAGTTTCCATACAGTTCGTGTTCCGTTGCTCCCGGCCATGTTGCCAGTTTCTTGCCAATCCAGTTGTAGCTCCATGCGCATGCAAGCACGGCGGCGATCGCATTTTCCACTCCGCCCAGCTGCGCTTGACTGATCATGTAACTGGTGTAAGCAGTCATCGTTGCAGACGGCTTTGTCGCTTCTAACTCTTCATTTGAAATGCCGAATTTTGCTGCATATTCCCGGTGCAGGTCCATTTCAAAGTTCATCGTGCCGTGAAGCAGATTAGCGAAAATGGTCATCGTTTTCAAATCGCGGGCTTTCGCCGCGCCGATCGCGAAGACGCGCGAATATTCGATCAAATAGACATAATCTTGCTTCATGTAATGGATGAATTTTTCCTTCTCGAGCGTTCCTTCGCCAATTCCTTTTACAAACGGGTGCTCCAGATAACTGTTCCACACGGGTTCTACAGCTTTAAACAAGCGGTCAGTAAATTTCATTGCATTCATTCTCCTTTTTAAAGCTTATTTCTGAATAAAGAATGAACAAGGCAAGCTTTGCTGCTGCAAGGTCAACATGCGGAAAGTTTATCGCAATAAAAAAAGCCTTCTCCAAAGCATAGAGAAAGCAGCATCCAATGGGCAGCAAACAACGGTTTGCTCCTAACAGCACGGCATCACTTCCCTACGCTAGCATGACCTAGATCAGGTTCAAAGGGTCAAGACCAAAGTCTTTCTCAGCAATAAATTGCTCCCCTAGTGATTCCTTATTCAGTTACTATAAATGAAACATATCCTAGCAGATTTGTCAAATTTTTTAATTTAATCCATAATACTCGCACACGACATGACCGACCGCTTTAGCAGCAGTAAGGAGTGCATCTTCATCGAGATCAAATTTGGGATGATGATTAAAGTAAGGTGTTTCAACGCCTTTTGGCGTGCAGCCAATGTAAAAGTAGCAGCCCGGGATTTTCTCTAAATAGTAAGCGAAATCTTCAGACGACAGCATGGGATACTCGATCACTTCTTTAATATGCGGGTCATTCGCATTTTGAAGACTGTTCTTTACCAGTTCTGTCATTTCCGGATCATTGTAGAGCGGCGGATAGTCCGGAGTGAAGGTTAACTTGCATTCGACCCCAAACTCAGCTTGAATCCCTTCAGCGATGCGATGCAGTTCTTTCCGAATGATCTCTTTGGTCTCGTCTGACATATAACGAATATCCCCTTCGAGTTCCACGCGATCTCGGATCACATTAAAGCTTCCTTTTCCGTCAAATGAACCGATCGTGATGACGCCCATCTCAAATGGATTCAAGCGTCGGCTCACAATCGTCTGCACCGCTGTAACGAAAAAGGCTCCGGCGACATCGCATTATTCGCTTTATGAGGGGAGACTGATTGCGACATTTAATGATCCTAATGAAATGCCTAAGTCTTCTTGCACAGCCGGGACAATGTTCACCATCGCCTGCGCAAACAGCCAAAACGTGATGACGCCAAACACGATCCCGACAATTAACTTATTGATCCCTTGATATTCAGATTCAGCAGTTTTCATTGCAGAAACCCCTTTGCATACATTGATTGGATTAATTATTGACATTTTTTTCTTAATTATGAATGCGAGAAAAAAACGATTTAGGGGGGGAATGTCTGAAGATTGATTTCAGCCGAATAAAAGGAAAGCGGGAACATGATTTGAAACAGTTCGAAGAAAATTGGAAAAAAGAAAGGGATTAAAAATAGAGGCGGGATCTCTTCAGAGAAAAAGTAAAAAAGCCTTCATGCTCAGCATGAAGACCATTGCTTTCAGTTATTTATTTTGTAAATTTCATTTTCTTTTGTTCGCTTCTTAATCCCGGTAATATTCGTTGAGAAGTTCAATAATGCCAAGCGGATTGCGGCGCAAATCTTTCGCGCTGAAAAACACGTCTCCCTTAATTTGCGGGTATTGCTTGTTATACTCCAACTGATCGATAATTTCTTGGGCGGTATGCCAACCGCTCTCCCGGGTGCCGATTTTGTACGGAGCATGGCCGATATACAAGTCAACGTCTGTGCCCGTGACTTCTTGAACCCACCAATCGACGAGCTTTTCATAACGAGCCGCATCCAAAGACATGCTCCAGTATATTTGCGGCATGATGTAATCAACCCAACCTTGCTTAATCCAAGTGCGCACATCAGCGAACATATCATCGTACGTGTTGGCATAGGCGCGCGTGTCTGAACCGGTCGGATCGACATCTTTGTTTCTCCATACTCCGAACGGGCTGATGCCAAATTGTGCTTCAGGTTTCACTTTTTTAATTGCAGCCCCCAGCCGTTGAACAAAATCATTGATGTTGCTGCGTCTCCAGTCGCCGCGATCCAAGCCGTTTGGATTGTAAGCAGCATAGGATGCATCATCCGGGAAATCAGCGTGGGGCGGATAGAAATAATCGTCCAGATGCACGCCGTCAATATCGTATCGCTCAACGACTTCCATGATGGCATCAATGATATGTTGGCGCGCTGCTGGAATGCCCGGGTCGATGAACAGTTTGTTTTCCGCTTCGATAATCCACTCTGGATGAGCATGAACGACATGGTTTGGCGCCAAGTCTTCGCGCTTGCTGCTCGTATTGGCACGAAAAGGATTGAACCAAGCATGGATGTCCATGTCACGTTCACGCGCTGCTTCAATCATGAAGGCCAGAGGATCGTAGCCCGGGTCCTTCCCTTGGGTGCCGGTCAAATATTTGGACCATGGCACAAGATCAGAAGGGTACAACGCATCGCCGGCAGGCCTGACTTGCACAAATACGGTGTTAATGCCCATGTCCTGCAGTTCATCAAGGATTTGTTCAAATTCTTGTTTCTGTTCAG
>CALKAN010000355.1 GCA_937983035.1 uncultured Paenibacillaceae bacterium
CAAAAAATTGCCGGAATACAAACAAGTTGAAATGCCTAAAAAAATGTCCAGCCAGGCGAGCGGGTTTGATCTTTGCGCAGCGGTGGACGAGCCGTGCACGATTCAGCCGGGTGAACGCCGCTTGATCCCTACCGGGATTGCGATCAGCATGCCGCCGCTGCTGGAAGCGCAAGTACGTCCTCGCAGCGGGCTCGCTTTTAAACATGGCATTACGGTCTTAAACGCTCCGGGAACGATCGACGCGGATTACCGCGGTGAAGTGAAAGTCCTGTTAATCAATCACGGTTCAGAACCGTTTGAGATTAAAAATGGGGATCGAATCGCGCAAATGGTTTTTCAGCTCGTTCCCGAAATCGAGTTCGAAGAAGTAGATGAATTGTCTGAGACGAAACGCGGCGAAGGCGGATTCGGTCATACAGGCATTTAGGGCTTTAGATGTCATTTGAGCCGGCCTGTTCGAGAAAAAAACATGCTTTTTTACCAGTTGCAACATCATTTTAAGCAGGATGAAAGTGCATATGCACTTTCTTTTTTTATGTTTGATCGGCCCTTTTGCAGCATTCCAACCATGACAAAAGTCCCGTCTTGCTCATTGAATGCAGGGATTTAATTGCAACCGAGGAAATGTGCAGCAAAAAATGTATTGACAGAACATGAGGGTAGATGATAACCTTAAATCATATTAAACACATAGGAATAATTGAACATGAAAATAACCCGAAACCCGCACATTCATTGCTCCTTTATTTTGACCTTTAATCAGACTAAATCGATGGGAATAGTAAGGGGTGACTGTTCTTCATGGCAAAGGCAAATAAGCAAGAAGAACCGTGGATTTCGCGCATCAGAGACAGTTTGCTTGATCTGCAGTACGGCACGATTCAAATTGTCGTGCATGAAGGAAGAATCGTGCAAATTGACCGGACTGAGCGTACGCGAATGGATGCATTGGTGCCTTCCAGCGAACAGAAAAAAACATATAAAGCATAAGTTTTGGATCGACCGGACAACCGGAGATACATAACCTTTGACGCATGTGAAAGGGGGATGTATCTTTTTTTTATTTTCTTTTAAACCATTTAGATGACTGCACATTTAATCAATGTGGATTGCAATGAGTGATGATTATGATGGATGAGGTGAATACAGTTGCAGCTAGAAGCAAGAAACAGTCCGTTCTCGGAAGAACAAGCGATGCTGCTTAACCAACTGTTGTCGCAGTTGACGAAAGAACAGCAGCTTTGGCTCAGCGGTTTTTTAACAGCGCACTGCATGTCCGCGCCGACTGCGGCAGGAGGGCCGGCCCTTTCACTCAGCGATGCTCAATCGGCTTCAAAGAGCGGCGTTGATCCGGTGACGATCTTATTCGGCACTGAAACGGGCAATGCGCAAGAGTTGGCGGAAACTTTCCATGATAAGTTGATGCAGCTTGGCATTCAGTCAGAAATCGTTTCGATGAACGATTATAAGCCGAACAAATTGAAGCAGGAAAAATATTTGCTGATCATCGTGAGCACGCATGGGGAAGGCGAGCCGCCGGATCACGCTCGTTCGTTCTATGAATGGCTTCACAGCAGAAAAGCGCCGAAACTGGAACATTTAAAATATTCGGTGCTCGCATTGGGCGACAGTTCGTATGAGTTTTTTTGCCAAACGGGCAAAGATTTTGACAAACGGCTGGAAGAGCTCGGTGCATCGCGGATTTGTTCCCGCCAAGATTGTGATTTGGATTTTGACGAGCCGGCTGCGGAATGGTTTGAAGCAGTCATCCAGCAGTTGCGGCAAGCGGTTTACAGCGATGTGCCTGCAGCGGCTGCAATGCAAGGAGGCGCCGTGCTGGCTTTCCCGCATCATTTGCCGGCGCAGACAGCGCCCGCTTACTCGCGCACGAATCCATTTATGGCCGAAGTGTTTGAAAACATTAATTTGATCGACAAAGGTTCGAATCAAGAAGTGCGGCATTTGGAGCTTTCATTGGAAGATTCGGGCTTTGTGTTCGAGCCGGGGGATTGTTTGGGCATTTATCCGCAAAACCAATTGGAATTAGTTGAAGCACTGATGGAAGAAATGAATTGGGATCCGGAAGCGCCTGTCCGATTGAAACATCGAGATGATGACATTTCTTTAAAAGATGCGCTGTTAAACGAAGTTGAAATCACCCAGTTGACCAAACCGATGCTTCAGAACATTTCCGCTGCCGTCGAAAATGATGCTTTGCAGCAATTGGTTCAGCCAGAACTGGAGCAAGAGCTCAGGTCATACATGGACGGACGGGATCTATTGGATTTGATCCGAGACTTTTCTTTGCAAAGTTTGCCGCCGGAGGAACTTTTGCCGCATTTGCGAAAAATGCCTGCACGTCTTTATTCGATTGCCAGCAGCCAGAAGGCCAATCCGGATGAAGCGCACTTGACGATTAAAGCAGTTCGTTACCATGCTTACGGCAGGGATCGATTCGGCGTCTGTTCAGTGCAATGCGCCGATCGCATACAGCCGGGGGATGTTTTGCCGGTATATGTGCATCGAAATCCGAATTTTCGCCTTCCTGCTGACGCCTCTCAGCCGATTATTATGATCGGACCGGGCACCGGAGTGGCTCCGTTTAGAGCATTTTTGGAAGAGAGAGAAGAAATTGGAGCGAGCGGCAAAAGCTGGCTGTTTTTCGGCAACCGGCATTTTCATTCTGACTTTTTATATCAAACCGATTGGCAGCGCTGGCTGAAAGAAGGAGTGCTGACAAGAATGGATGTGGCCTTTTCCCGCGATGGGGATCAGAAAGTGTATGTCCAGCACCGAATGATGGAACGCAGCAAGGAACTGTACGAATGGCTGCAGGAAGGCGCGGTGTTGTACGTGTGCGGAGATGAGAAGCATATGGCCAAAGATGTGCACGCAGCGTTGCAGACGATCGTTTCTAAGGAAGGCGGCATGTCCATGGAGCAGGCGGAATCGTATTTGACAGAGCTGAAGCAGCAAAAACGTTATCAAAGAGATGTTTACTAATGACTGATTGCATTTGATAAGGAGAGGAGCGGTTGGAATGGGGCGAAATGAGGAAAATATTTCCAGAAAACCAAGCGATGTCGAGATTATTAAGCAAAACAGCAATTATTTGCGCGGCACGATTGCTGAGTCTTTAAACGATCCGATTACAGGCGGCATGTCCGATGCCGACAACCGATTGCTGAAGTTCCACGGCAGTTACCAGCAAGACGATCGAGATGTGCGGAATGAACGCGCTCGAAAAAAATTAGAGCCGTCTTATCAATTCATGATCCGCGCCCGAATCGCCGGCGGCATCATCAGCCCAGAGCAGTGGCTGGCGATGGATGAGCTTGCGCGCAAATATGCCAACGGCACGTTGAGAGTAACGACAAGGCAAACTTTTCAGCTGCATGGCGTGTTGAAACGGAACTTAAAACAAACGATCCGCGAAATTAATGAGATGCTTTTATCGACCATCGCTGCCTGCGGAGACGTCAATCGCAATGTGATGTGCAATCCGAATCCGAACCAGTCTGAACTGCACGGTGAAGTGTATGAATGGTCGAAACGCATCAGCGACCATCTGTTGCCGCAAACATCAGCATATCATGAAATTTGGCTGGACGGTGAAAAAGTGGCCGACAGCAGGGAAGAGAGAGAAGTTGAGCCGATTTACGGTCCTGTTTATTTGCCCCGCAAGTTTAAAATCGGAGTTGCTGTTCCGCCGTCCAACGACATTGACGTATTTTCGCAAGACTTAGGGTTTATTGCGATTGAAGAAGATGGGAAACTGCTTGGATTCAATGTCGCTGTCGGAGGCGGCATGGGCATGACGTACGGGGATGAAGACACTTATCCGCAATTAGCCCGCGTCATCGGCTATTGCGATAAAGAAAAAGTGGTCGAAGTTGCAGAAAAAGTAGTCACGGTGCAGCGAGATTACGGAGACCGCTCGATCCGCAAATATGCTCGATTGAAATATACGATTGACAGAGGCGGATTGGATTGGTTCAAATCTGAATTGGAACAAAGGCTGGGATGGGAGCTGGAGGAGGCGCGCCCGTTTCACTTTGAACATCAAGGAGACCGGTTCGGCTGGATTCGAGGCAGCGATGATTTGTGGTACTATACATTGTTTATCCCGAGCGGACGCATAAAGGATGACGATGAGACTCAGATGATGACCGGTTTGCGGGAGATCGCGCGCATTCATTCAGGTGATTTCCGCATGACGCCGAACCAAAATCTAATCATCGGCAAAATCACTGACGAAATGAGGCCGAAAATCGAAGATTTGCTTCACAATTACGGCATCGTCGGAGATGAAGAGCTTTCCGGCCTGAAGCTGAACTCGATCAGCTGCGTCGCGCTGCCGACCTGCGGTTTGGCGATGGCTGAAGCAGAAAGATATCTTCCTTCGCTCATTGCCAAGATCGAAGACATCTTAATCAAGCATGATCTATATAAAGAAGAAATTTCGATTCGCATGTCAGGCTGTCCGAATGGATGTTCCCGCCCTTTTTTAGCAGAGATCGCATTTACGGGAAAAGCGCCGGGAAAATACAATATGTATTTAGGCGGTTCGTTCTCCGGAGAAAGATTAAATCAGCTTTATCGCGAAAACATTGGCGAGGCGGAAATTTTAGAAGAATTGGATTTGCTGCTTGGCAAGTATGCCAAGGAGAGGCTGGAAGGCGAGCGTTTTGGCGAATTCGTCATCCGCGCCGGTTATGCAGATGAAGTGAAAGACGGACGAAATTTTCATCGGAAACTTGAGCGGCAAAGATGAATCGCTTAGAGCTGAAAGGAGGACGGATGTTGCTGAAACAAGGAAAAGTATATTTTGTTGGTGCCGGACCGGGCGATCCCGAGTTAATCACGATGAAGGGCATTTATGCTTTGGCTGAAGCGGATGTGATCATTTATGACCGGCTCATTCCGATTCAACTGTTGAAATATACGAAGCCCGGCGCTCGACTTTGCTATTGCGGCAAAGAGCCGGGTGATCATGCGAAAACGCAATCGGAAATTCATGCTTTGATGTTGAGCGAAGCGAAACAAGGACGCGTTGTAGTCCGTTTGAAAGGCGGCGATCCGGGCATTTTCGGCCGAGTAGGCGAAGAAGCTGCGATTTGCGCTGAACATCAGATTCCGATTGAAGTGATCCCGGGCATTACTTCCGGGCTGGCAGCCGCTTCATATGCAGGAATTCCGCTCACCCATAGAGAATATAGCTCTAACGTTGCTTTCATCAGCGGACACCGCAGTGAAGATAATGAGAAGAAGCCTGTGAATTGGGCGGCCATTGCCGGGTTTGACACGATCGTTGTCTACATGGGCGTGAAGCATTTGCCGATGATCCGTGAGCAGCTATTGAAGCACGGCAAAGATCCGCATACGCCTGTCGCCGTCGTTCGTTCAGCAGCAACCGGTCATCAGCAAACCAGCACCGGCACGCTCGATGATCTAA
>CALKAN010000356.1 GCA_937983035.1 uncultured Paenibacillaceae bacterium
CGTTTCGAGTGCTCTTTTCTTTCAGGAAAGGGTGAGGATCCATTAGTTCATTTATTGATGTCATTCCCATATTGCTCAGAGGGGTTGCCGTGACGTTGACAGTGCTGTTCGGTTCGGCTGTGCTTGGCTATTTTATCGCTTTCGCCGCCGGTTTTGGACGACTGTCCAGAAATCCGTTCATTAGAAAATTTACCGTCTTATATGTTGAATTTTTTCGGGGAACTTCGCTTATTGTTCAGTTGTTTTGGTTTTATTTTATTTTGTTCGACAGCAACTATTGGGCGGCCGTATTTGCGATCGCTTTAAACTACGGCGCATACATGTCGGAGATTGTGAGAGGTTCTATTCTGGCCGTTTCCCACGGGCAGACCGAAGCGGCGATCGCGTTGAACATGACTCGGTTTCAACGGATGCGTCTTGTGATTTTGCCGCAGGCAGTGCGGATGATGCTGCCGGAGTTCGGCAATTATTTAGTTCAGATGTTGAAGGCAACTTCGTTAGTCTCCATGGTCAGCCTGCATGATATAACGTACCAAGGAATGGTAGTGCGCGGTGGAGACTGGACGATGACCATTCCGATTTTTGCAAGCATGCTGGTCATTTACTTCTTGTTGGCGCAGCCGCTCGTTTGGTTGACGCGCTGGTTTGAGAAAGTGTCCTCAAAGGGGGTGGCTGCAGATGTCAGTCATGGATAAGATTCGGCAATGGAATTGGGAGCATGCCATCGATTCATTTCCCCTTATTTTCAAAGCGATGTGGCTTACGCTTGGTTTGACGCTTGCATGTTATTTGTGCGCCTTGGCATTAGGATTTGGCTGGACGGCGCTGAGATCTGTGAAAGCAAGATGGTTTAACGCACTCGTTCGTTTTGTGATGCAGTTTATACGGACTACGCCTCCGCTCGTGCAATTGTACTTTCTTTTCTATGCTTGGCCGCTCGTTCCGTATGTCGGCTATTCATTTTCGCCGCTGACGACAGCGATTTTAGGTTTAGGCATTCATTTCAGCACGTATATTGCAGAAATTTATCGTTCCGGCATTGAATCCGTGCCGAAAGGGCAGTGGGAAGCATCGATCGCGTTGAATTATTCCCGTTTTCAGCAATGGACGAAGATTATATTGCCCCAAGCGCTCCCGCCGGTGATTCCGATGCTCGGCAACTATTTGATCATTATGTTTAAGGAAGTGCCGTTGACGTCTGCGATTGGATTTGCCGGCATGCTGCTCGTTGCGCGCGAATATGCGCAAGATCATTGGAGTTACATTGAGCCGCTGACAATCGTTGCGCTGTTTTTCTTAGCTTTGAGTTATCCTTCATCGCTGTTCGTGTCAAAATTGGAAGAACGGATGAACAGGCGGTTTAGAAAAAATGAACAACCGAAAGGGGTGGCTGTGGAATGATCGAAACAACGCAGGAGAGGCAAGCGAAAGAAACGGTAAGAAAAAAGAAAAAGATTGCAGCGGAAACAAAACCGATCGTCCGTTATTTGGATGTAACGAAAACGTTTGGAGACTTGGAAGTGCTCAAGGGCATTAACCTTGATGTGATGCCTGGGGAGAAGCTTAGTTTGATTGGACCGAGCGGTTCCGGGAAAACAACGATCATTCGGATGCTGATGACGCTGGAGGAACCTGATTCCGGCATCATTGAAGTGGAAGGAGAGCCGCTGTGGCATATGGAGGTAAACGGCAATCTGGTGCGTGCCGATCAGAAGCATTTGCGCCGCGTGCGCAGCAAGATCGGGATGGTGTTCCAGCAGTTTAACCTGTTTCCGCATATGACGATCTTGAAAAATTGCACCTCCGCCCCGATTCATGTGCTCGGGATGAATAAGAAAGAGGCGGAGGAACGGGCGATGGCGATGTTGGAACGGGTTGGACTGGCTGACAAAGTGAACAATTATCCGAGTCAGCTTTCCGGCGGGCAGCAGCAGCGAGTGGCGATCGCCCGTGCGCTGGTCATGGAGCCGAAGGTCATGTTGTTTGACGAAGTGACTTCTGCGCTCGATCCCGAAACGGTGGGCGAGGTGCTGGAAATTATTCGTGACATTGCGAAAGAAGGCAAGATGGCCATGATCTTGATTACGCACGAAATGGACTTTGCCCGCGACATTGCTGACCGGGTTGTGTTCTTGGAAGACGGCATGCTGACCGAAGAAGGCACGCCGGAGCAAATCTTTGAAAATCCGCAAAGCGAGCGTCTGCAATCGTTCCTTGCCCGTTTCCGCAACGGCAGCGGCAGTTGAAACTTTGTTGACAGGCGGGTTGAATGAGAGAATTCTTTTATGGGCGCAGTTTGATGTGCTCCCCTTACGCAGCATAGCTTTTTGTTGTTTCGTTGTCTGCTGTGGGGAGCATTTCTCTTAGCCTGATGGGACTTTTGCTGTTTTTATATCTTATTAGTAAAACAGCGGGACGAAGATCAATTGCACCGACACATTGGCAATCATATGCGAGACGATCCCGTACTCTAAGCCGTGCTTCCAATACAACCAGCCGAATAAAATGCCGCCGAGCCCGTTCAATAACAAGCTTCTGAACATGAGCAGCGCGGTTAATTCGCCGAAAAATAATTGCGTGGCGGGAAAATGGCCGGCTGCAAACAGAACAGCAGCGATGATGATTGCGATCCAGTATATGCTGGACGGAATCGTTTTCTTCTTTTTTATCACAAGCAAGGACAGCAAATAGACGATCAATGACATGATAAACAGCCGCATGAATATTTCTTCAAATATGCCGCCGTAAAAAATGCCTGCCATCAGCCTGGAAAAAGATAAGTCTTGATATAATTCCTCTGTCATCGGAAGATGCGGATGAAATATAAAGCGATCAAAGCCTGTAATGCACAGCGCTGTGAAGAGGCCGAAAATGACGCTGGCTATTGCGCCTTTGCGATCGACAGCGGCTTTTTTTCGTTCAGCCAGCGACTGCACAATGGGCAAGGCGAGTCCGGTTCGCCGAGCCAGCTTCAAACCTGCGAAGGACAAAATAAACGATGACAGGAACAATTGCAGCGCCCCAAACAGTTCCAAGTGATCGGAAAGAAAAGGCAGGCTTTCGCGAATGCTTTCAATTTGTTCAGCTGACAAGTTTTCCAATTGATATTGCGCAACAAAAAAGCCGGCAATAAATCCAAACAATGCCAACGCGAACGAAATTTTCAAATCTGCTTTCTTCACTTGATTGATTTCCTCCAACGATTCTTCTTTTTAGACTTATTGTTGTATTGCATAATCAGCATGGTGCAGTTTTATGCGCTCATCCCTCCTTCAATGCTTCTTAGCTGCATGAGTTTTGCGTCTGCAAGCCTTTGATCAGATATCAGTTTAACATATTTAGGAAAATATTTTAATGAATTGTCATTTTTTGCTTGAAAGGATCGGCTTGGGAAAGGGTGAGATGGGCCCAGTTTTGCGCCTTTTTTTCGATCTGTGGTAAGATGAAGCATAGTATAGAACAACTGGTGATGAATGATCTGGAAATGATTCAATGGTTTTTCAATATCATCTAAGATTTATGCATGACAACGAAGGAGGACGCAAGGTGATCGTTCGAACAAAAAAAGAGCTGGAAGGGTTAAGGAAAATTGGAAGGATCGTGGCGCTGACGATCCAAGAGATGAAGAGCAAAACAGAGCCGGGGATGACGACAAAGCAACTCGATGAGATCGGTGCTGAGGTGCTGGCCAGATATGGAGCCAATTCCGCCCCGATCAAGATGTATGATTTCCCAGGAGCAACTTGCATCAGCGTAAATCAGGAAGCTGCGCACGGCATACCGGGGGATCGCGTAATTGAGCCGGGCGATGTGGTCAATATAGATGTATCGGCTGAATTAGACGGCTTTTACGGAGATGCGGGCGTATCGTTCCAAGTGCCGCCGCATAAGTCTGTCGTAACCAAGCTTTGCAAAGATACGGAAGAGACGATGTGGAAGACGATTGAATCGCTCAGAAGCGGGATGAAGCTGAATCAGATCGGCTTGATCATAGAAAGAGAAGCGATGAAGCGCGGATATTATGTCATTCGCAATTTGTGCAGTCACGGCATCGGCAGATCTTTGCATGAAGAGCCGCATCAAATCGTGCATTTCTATGATCCTAACGAGAAGTATGTGCTGCAAAAAGGGCAAGTGCTGACGATTGAGCCTTTCTTTGCGACAAAGAGCAGTTATGTCCGGGAAACAGGCGACGGATGGACGCTCGAGTTGGATAACGGCGGATATGTGGCGCAATTTGAACATACGATTGTGATCACAGACGATAAGCCGTTGATTATGACATTGCCCTAGCAAACAAATCAGCGGGAATGGACATCTGTGCGGATGTCCGTTCCCGCATTTTTTTGTTGATATATTCTTGGTGACATAGAAGTCAAATGTTTAAAATAATCGAACAGGATTCAACGCTTTCCAGCATGAAATTGTTGATGAAGCAGGCGAACTTGTTCTGCCAGTTCGGGGATCGGACCGACGACTTCGGTATCGCGAATCACTTCTTGAATGGGCAGATTGCGAACGCGCGGCGGCGCAACCCCCAGTTCGCTCAACCATTGCACCAACTGTTCAGACGAACTTGCATACACGATCCGGCCCAGGCCAACCCATCCATGAGCGGCTGCGCACATAGGGCAATGTTCGCCGGAAGTATAGACGGTCGCTTTGCTTCTTTCCTCAGGCGTCATGTTGTTAGCCGCCCACCGCGCGATGGCAAATTCCGGATGCTGAGTATGGTCTCCGCTTGCCACGTGGTTGTGATCTTCAAAGAGCACTTCCCCTTCTGCTGAGACAAGGACGGAGCCGAACGGTTCGTCTCCTTTTTCTAATGCGGTTTTTGCCAGTTCGATGCAGCGCCGCAAATGTTTTAAATCGGTTTCATTGACCATCATGATGCCTCCTTTTCATTTCATCACGGATCGGATGTCCGTAAAACGTTTGGCTGCGAAAATAGAATCCTATTTTAAAGTCAACCAAATTCAGAAGATTTTGGCAAGCTGACAAGCATATTCAAGATACAGCGAATATGCTTCATGCTGCATGTTTGCTGCCAAGAGCACAGCTTGTTTTATTCCATAAATTTTAAAAATCATCTTGTCGCAAGCCTGGGCGAGTGCTATGCTAAACACAAGCAAGTTTATCCATTCTCTTCCATGCAGAGACATGATTGGACTAATATTTTATTTCTTTGCATGGAATTGGAAGGGCTGTCATTTTGAAAGCGGGAGGGGATCACTTTGTTGAAAGGCATTTATCAACATTTCTTTTCACAAGAGACGCCGCTGGAAGTCATTTTTGAAAAAAGCAAGAAAGCAGGGTTTGATGCCGTTGAATTGGCATTAAACAGGCCGGGAATGCAAGGGGTTACACCAGAGACGACAGCTAAGGAAGCCCGGCAAATAAAGCAATTGGCGGATCATCACGGCCTGCAGCTGCGCAGTTTCATGTTTGCCGGAGGGATGTTTGGCGCGCGCGATGCCAGCGTTCGCGAGAAAGGCGTTGAGCTTTTTCGAAGACAGCTTGAAGTTGCTGAAGCGCTCGGTGTGGATACGATGCTGGTTGTGCCTGGGCGGGTAGACGCGGAACACAGGTATGACGAAGTATACAAGCGGAGTCAAGAAGAGCTGTCCAAACTGGTGCGGGATGTGGAAAACAGCCGAATCCATTTGGCTGTCGAGAATGTGTGGAACAACTTCCTGCTTTCGCCGCTTGAATTTGCCAGATATGTGGATGAGCTGAACTCTCCTTATGTCGGAGTCTACTTTGATGTTGGGAATATATTAAAATACGGCTTGCCGGAACATTGGATCCGCATCTTGGATCATCGCATACGCAAAGTTCATTTGAAAGATTTCAAAGTCAGGCCCGGAGGGCATGAAGGGTTTGTGCCGCTTTTGGCCGGAGACGTGAATTGGACGGAGGTGATGAAGGCGCTTCGCGATATCGGTTATAACGATGTGCTGACCGCGGAGGTGGCGCCTTACACGCACATTCCAGAACAATCATTATATGATTTGGCAAGGCATATTGATGTGATTATTACCGGCGAACCGAAGTGATCGATCAATCACGGCTGCAATCATTTATTAATGAAGTTAATATTTAACAATGATAAAGGAGAGGGAAACAATGAAAGTGCGCGCAGGCATTGTCGGCCTTGGAACGATTGCACGAAGTCATTTAAGAGCTTTGTCAACCAATGATCAAGTAGAAATTGCGGCAGTGTGCGATATTATTGAATCCGCTGCTCGAGAGAAAGCGGAAGAACTGCAAGCGAATGCATACACCGATTACAATGAAATGTTGGAGAAAGAAGATCTTGACTGTCTGTTCGTTTGCGTGCCGCCGTTTGCTCATGGCGACATTGAGGAGAAAGCCGCGGCCAAAGGGATTCATTTGTTTGTAGAAAAGCCGGTTGGTCTTGACATGGACGTGGTAAGAAAAAAAGCGAAAGCCATCCGTGAAGCAGGCATCATCAGCGCCAGCGGGTATTGTTTGCGTTTCTTAGACATCTTGGATAAGGTGAAAGATTATTTGGCCGATAAGGAGATCGCTTTGATTCGTGCGCATCGTTTTGGCGGATTAGTGTCCGTGCCATGGTGGAAGGACATGTCCAAATCCGGCGGCGATTTAGTGGAGCGGACAACGCATAGTCTGGATATGATGCGCTGGCTCGCGGGAGATGTGCGGAAAGTATATTCGAATGCGGCGCTTCGTCTGATGAAGGATGTGCCGGGAGTAACC
>CALKAN010000357.1 GCA_937983035.1 uncultured Paenibacillaceae bacterium
CGTCCGGTTTCCAAAACGGACTTATAGTCTGCTTCATTCATAAAGCCTTTATGCGGAGACAAGACTCCAGTAGCGATCATCTCAAGCGTGATAACGGCTTCCAAATCGACCATAATTTTAGGCAATGTTTCTGCACGAGCTAAAGCATCTTCTCGTTCTTTGCCGGTAAGCACTTGGTTTACTAATACACCGCCATGCGGTTGTTGTGGATATTTTACTAGTTCTTCCTGTTTCAACATGTCTCATTCCTCCTCACCCTACATACTACAATTTTAAGTGCCGTTAGGCAATGTTTTTTTAAAATTTTGTGAAAAATGATAGAATTTTTTATGAACTTTGATTGGCTCAAAAACAAATCTTTACATCCTTGCCAATTATAAGCATTTAAACCTTTGCCAAATGGCAGCATAATTGGAAAGCTCTGCTCATGTCCATGCCGGTTTTTCAACTTCGGTTTTTTATTATAACAAAGATAAAAAGAAAAAATAACCATCTCGCGCAAAAAATTTTACGAAAATGCGCAAAAAAATTTGTGAATGGAAAGTACAGGCCCTGGATTCGGTTATGTTATACTATGTGAAAACGACATGACCAGCATTTGTCTGCAAGGGCAATAGGTGAATAACATGAACATCAGAGTTTATTTATTAGCGTTGTCTGCATTTGTTGTCGGAATGGTTGAGCTTGTCATCGGCGGCATTTTGCCCATGATTTCAGAAGATTTGGGCGTATCGATCAGCGCTGCCGGCCAATTGATTACGGTTTTTGCTTTTGTGCTTGCCGTCGCTGGACCGCTGATGCTTGTCATCACTGCGAAAATCGAACGCAAGCGTTTGTACATATGGATGCTGCTTTTCTTTTTTATTGGAAACCTGCTTTCTTTTATAAGCCCGAATTTTGCCTGGCTGATGGCTGCCCGCTTGTTCACGGCTGTCAGCGCATCATTAATTACCGTCATGTCTTTGACGATCGCGCCGAAACTGGTCGATAAACAATATCAAGCGCGAGCGATCGGCGCCATCTATATGGGAATCAGCAGTTCTTTAGTGTTAGGTGTGCCGATCGGAGTATTGATCGGCGAACAATTTGGCTGGCGTGCTCCATTTTTGTTCATTGCGGTGCTGACATTGATTGCCATGATCGTGCTGGGGAGATTTATGCCTGCATTGATGCCGGAAAAGCTTGTTCCGATCCGGCAGCAGGCCGCCTCATTAAGGAATTTAAAGCTTCTCAGCGCGCATCTTGTAACAGTGTTGATGTTAGCAGGCCATTATACAGTGTATGCATATTTCAACCCGTTTTTGCAATCGACGCTTCATTTAGATGCGTTTTGGATCAGTGCGGCATATTTTGTTTTCGGTTTGGCGGCCGTTTCCGGCGGCGCGGTCGGGGGATGGCTTTCCGATCGATTGGATGCAGCTAAGAGCATGATCATTGTTGTGGCTGCATTTGCCATGACATTATTTTTGCTGCCGGCGGCTGCACAATCCATTTATATTTTTCCGTTTGCATTAATTGCGTGGGGAATGTTAAGCTGGGCAATCTCACCGCCGCAGCAAAGCTATCTGATTCAGGCTGCCCCGGAAACGGCATCGATTCAACAAAGCATCAACAACTCGGCGCTGCAGCTCGGAATCGCGCTTGGATCCGCGGTGGGCGGCGCTGTTGCCAACGTTTATCCGGTTACATATAATCCTTGGTTCGGCGGCGCGCTTGTTCTTCTTGCCTTAGGATTTGCTGTGTATTCGGTGACTCGTCCGGCACACGCGGCATCCGTGAAATCTGCTGAAACGAGAATTTAAGAAGGTTTAAACATTTGGCGGTTCGCCGCATCGGATGCTCGTGACAATAGATACCGTTCATGCGCAAGCAGTTTCGATAGATTTTGAGGACTAAAGATGTCATCGCGACCGCAGAATTTTTTAGAATGTAAATGCAGCGCTGCGGTGCAAGATCAATGTGCAAAATATTGTTGAATATAAACCGAGGAGAGTGGAAGCATGATTTACGCTGTCAGACACGGCCAAACGGACATGAATAAGCAAGGCAGACTGCAAGGAAGAAAAGGGGCTCCGTTAAATGAAGAAGGGCAGAAACAAGCCGAAAGATTGAAAGAACGATTGGCAGGCATTCGTTTTGATTACGTGTTTTCTTCTCCGCAGGAAAGAGCGGTGCAAACGGCTGAGATCGCAACAGGAATGATGCCTCAAATCGATGCGCGTTTGGATGTGTTCGATCTGGGGGAGGCGAACGGACTGTTAAAAAATGAAGTGAAAATCAAAAACGGCATACCTGATTCACAATATTATAAAGGGATGGAGCATCCCGAAGATTTCATTCAGCGAATTTTTTCATTTATGAAAGAATTGGAAGCTTATGATCCGAAAGCCAATATTTTCATCTCTGGTCACAGTTGCACTACCGGCGCCATCGGTGCTTACTTTCACGGGATTCCTGAAGATGGAAACATTTTGAAATTCTCTTCATCGAATGGTGATTATAAAGTTTATCGTTTTAAATCATAGAAATCGTTGATGAACAGCTATGTATGGCTGCAAAAGCGCTGCAGGCAAAACAGCGAGCATGCCCGAAAGAAATGATTTGACAAGGAAGGCGTCTTCCATAAGCATGGAAAGGCAGTTCCAGCATGAAAAAAGACAGCGGGATTGAGGAGAGAAGATGCTTAAATATACACTGTGTTTAATAAAACAGGGGAATAAAATTTTGCTTTTGAATCGCGAGAAGCCGGCTTGGATGGGATGTTGGAACGGAGTTGGCGGCAAAATTGAGAAAGGCGAAAATCCGAGGGAATCTGCCCTTCGGGAAATTTGGGAAGAAACAAGCATTAAGCCGCAACGGATTGCGTTCAAAGGATTGATGACTTGGTCCAATCAAGAAGGCGGCGGGTTTGGCGGCTTATATTTGTATATGGCGGAAGTTTGTTCGGATCATGTTTGCAACACGCCGTTAAAAACGAGAGAAGGCATTCTCGATTGGAAAGAAATTGATTGGATCTTGCATCCGGACAACTTGGGGGTTTCTTCTAATCTTCCAGGCGCCCTGCATCAAGCTCTGCAGGATGAAGCTGCATACGATTATCACAGCATTTTTTCTGGAATCCGAATGATTGAACAAAAAGCTTCGCCGATCGATCCTGCGATCGAATTCGACGAGGAAAAAAGAAATCTGTATTTGAAAAAATATTTCGCAGAAAGAGATGCCAGTTATGCATGAACATAGAAACGAAGATTTTAATGAAACATTAGGCTGCGGCAAAAATAAACTTGCAGGGATCAGGCTGAACAAATGGATCGTTTTAAGAACAAGGCAGCAACAAAATATCATTGGATCAATACGGAGACACAGGGCGTTCGAAAAGCATAAAAAACAGCATGCTGGATCATGTTGAGAAACATATGAATAAGCCATTAAAAAACAAACACTGACCATTGAGGTCAGTGTTTGTTTTGTATATATTATTGTTTCTCTAATTTCAAAGATGCAATGACTTGTTCTGCTCTTTCCTGAGCTTCTTTCAGCGCAGTGTTGATATCTTTGTTGTTCAGAGCAAGCTCTTTGCGGATATCGCGAATGATTTTCTGAACTTCTTTGTCAAATTGATGCGGCGGAGGCGTTGGGCTGGACGGGTTTTTAAACAATGCAGCCAAGTTTTTGTCTCTCAGCTTTGGATTGTCCGAACCGTATACC
>CALKAN010000358.1 GCA_937983035.1 uncultured Paenibacillaceae bacterium
GATCATTTAATGGAACATTAGACCATGCCATGCTTCTGCAAAAATTGACCGATCCGCTCCAGCGCTTCTTGCAGTTTTGCAACCGAGGTCGCATAGGAGCAGCGCACGAAACCTTCCCCGCCCAAGCCGAACACATTCCCGGGGACAACTGCTACTTTCGCTTCATGCAAAAGCGTTTCTGCAAATTGTTCGGAAGTCATGCCGGTCGACTGGATGCTCGGAAAAGCATAAAAAGCTCCTTTCGGTTCATGGCAGGGCAGACCCAGTTCCCGAAATCCTTGCACGACCAGTCGTCTGCGCTGGTTATAAGATTCTACCATGTGGTCTTTTTCTTCCAAACCTTTCTCGCTCAGCGCTTCAATGGCTGCTACCTGGCTCATAATCGGCGCGCACATGACCGTATATTGGTGAATTTTCAACATCGCTGCAATAATGTCCGGGTGTCCGCATGCATAGCCCATGCGCCAGCCGGTCATCGCAAACGCTTTGGAAAATCCGCTCACCAGCACCGTGCGATCCTTCATGCCCGGCAAAGAAGCGAAGCTGACATGTTTTTGGTCATACGTCAATTCCGCATAAATCTCATCGCTGATAACGATCAAATCATGCTTTTCCACCAATTTTGCAATCGGCAGCCAGTCTTCATACGTCATAATGCCGCCGGTCGGGTTGCTCGGGTAACACAAAATAAGCACCTTTGATTTCGGCGTAATTTTCTCTTCCAATGATGCTGCCGTAAGCTTAAAATCGTCTTTCGCAAACGTCTCGATGCCTACCGGTATGCCGCCTCCGATCGCTGCGATCGGGGAATAAGAAATATAACTTGGTTCCGGGATCAATATTTCGTCTCCTGGGCTCACCAAAGCGCGCAGCGCCAAATCTATCGCTTCGCTTCCGCCAACCGTAACAATGACTTCCGAAGCCGGATCATAGGTCGTATTGAATTGGTTATGCAAGTAAGCGGCGATCGCTTCCCTCAGCTCAGGCAGTCCGGCATTGTGCGTATACGATGTCCGGCCTTGTTCCAAGGCATACACGCACGATTCACGAATCTGCCACGGCGTGATGAAATCGGGCTCGCCGACCCCTAATGAGATAATGTCCTTGCTGGCGCTGACCATATCGAAAAACTTTCGGATGCCGGAAGGCGGAATGTTGCGCACAGATGGCGCCAAATAGTCTTTCATTGATTTGCTTCTAACTTGAGAATCCATTGGGCGCACTCCTTTACGGTGAAATCAACATGCGGTGATCGCCTTGATGATCCTCAAATATGATCCCGTCTTGTTTATATTTTTTCAATATAAAATGCGTTTTCGTTGACAGCACTGAATCGATCGTCGACAGCTTGCGAGAGACAAAAGAGGCGATTTCTTTCAATGTTTGCCCTTCGACTTCCACTTGCAAATCGTATGAGCCAGACATGAGATAAACGGTTTTTACTTCTGGAAACAAATATATCCGCTCCGCGATCGCGTCGAAGCCTCGATCCCGCTCGGGAGTAATTTTCACTTCGATCAACGCGGTGACTTTTTCGCCCTCGGTTTTATTCCAATCGATGACCGGCGCATATTTCACGATAATTTTATCTTCCTCAAGTTCCTTGATCGCCTGCGCCACTTCTTCTTCGGCCGCACCGAGCATCGTGGCGATCAATTTCGGAGATCTTCTTGCATCTTCATTCAGCAGATCCAGGATTTTCCTCTTGAAGTCGTTCAAACCAATCTCTCCTCTAAGCAAGTTCTTCAGTTAATATTACAAGAAAACAGACAAATCTGCAAAAGGAATTGTGATATCCATCATTTTCCAAAAAAAGTTGCTGACTTAAATTTTATAAGCCGTTCAACATCTTCCTTATTTATTTGCTTGATTTATTCTGCTTGAACAAACTTCAAATATTTGCTGAAAATGTTTGGCGCTCCCGTCGCGGACACTCTCATTTCACTCACTGCCGTCTCATCTGAATCGATCAACCTGAATGAGATCGATAAAACAGCTGGAATCAACATATCATTTGCGTAAATAGTTAAAAAAACACCGCTCCTTTCCGGAACGGTGAAACACAAACATATTTTGCCGTGAAACTCCCCATCTGCATCGACTGCATCCGCGCAATTGCCAGCTCATTCAAATGTTTGGCTGCCGTTTCGGTCACGCGATGCTGCACCGCAGGATTGTGCAAAAGGAAGAGGAAACGTTTCAAAAGATGCGCAATTTTAAAATAAGTCCATGCTTAAGTAACGCTCGCCGGTATCCGGCGCGATGCAAAGCACTCGCTTTCCTTTTCCCAAGCGGCGGGCAATTTGCAGTCCCGTCCAAACCGATGCTCCGGATGAAGGGCCGACCAAAATGCCTTCTTTCCGCGCCAATTCTCTCACGGTGTTCAGCGCGTCTTCGTCTTCAACTTGAAAGATTTCATCATATATGTCCGTATTTAAAATTTGCGGCACAAATCCCGGGCTCGTTCCGACCAGTTTATGCTTGCCGGGCTTGCCGCCGGACAATACAGGCGACCCTTTCGGCTCCACGACGTAAATTTGAATGTTCGGCACATGCTGCCTGAGCGTTTCCCCTGTGCCGGTAATCGTCCCGCCTGTGCCAGAAGTCGCTACGAAAGCATCAATCCGTCCGTCCATTTGCTCTAAAATTTCCAATGCGGTCGTCGTGCGATGAATGTCAGGATTCGCTTTATTTTCAAACTGCTGCGGAATAAAACTTCCCGGAATCTGCTCCTTCAACTCAAGCGCTTTCTCGATTGCCCCAGGCATCCGTTTCTCCGCAGGAGTCAGCACTACTTCAGCGCCGTACGCTTTCAAAATGTTGATCCGCTCTTTTGACATATTGTCCGGCATCACCAAAATCGCTTTGTACCCTTTGGCCGCTGCATTCATCGCCAGCCCAATTCCGGTATTTCCGCTCGTAGGTTCAATAATCGTCGCACCGGGCTGAAGCAGGCCTTCTTTCTCTGCTTGCAATATCATATTGAATGCCGCGCGATCCTTCACGCTGCCGCTCGGATTGAAATATTCCAACTTCACGTAAAGTTCAGCATCGTCCTCGCTCAAGAGACGCTGAATGCGGACAGCCGGCGTATTGCCGATTAATTCGGTTACATTGTTTACAATTCTGCTCATTCCGAGTCCTCGCTTCCACTAGTTTGCCTATTTATTTTATCGGATTAAGCGGAAATGGTCAACAAAAAAACACAGATCATGCCCTAAGATTGATGCATGGATGCATAGACCTGTGTTTTGTCCCGTCATACAGCCGCTGAATAACAAAGACCGCTCAGTTCTTATTTTCATTAAGCTGTTTTTTTGCCCACGATTCCTGCCAGCTTCTCATCAAAAACCATGACAGCATCGGCGCGCTGCCTACAAGCAGCAATAAACTATTCAGCATGAGCGGCTTCGTGCTGATCGATACGGCAATCAAAAATAATATCGTGCCAATAATCCGCCCCGCATTCAGTCCGACTTCTCGCAGCACGACATATTCGACGCGATGATCTGCGCTGTCCTGATTTCTGCCGATGATGTCAAACACAGAAGAAGTCATGGGGATGGTGAAAAGCGGGATGAACAAAGACGTTCCGATGCCAAAAAACATCAAAGTCGCATAGTTTACTTTCCAGAAAAACGGCAAGATGACTAAAATCATGGCAGCAGTGCCGATCAGCATCGCCAAATTTCTTCGATGCGGTTTCAGCCATTTTCCAGCCAGCATAAAGCTGAACAAAGCCACGCCGGACGTGATGAATGAATAAATGCCCAGTTTCATTTCATTTTGCGTAGCGATGTATACGAGCAAGCCGATGACAAAAGCGAAAACTCCTTCGCGCATCCCTTGACCCATCAATGCCGGAAACGCCCGGCGCCACGGATCTCCTTTATCCTTCAAATTGCGAAAAGCTTTCGTCCATGAATAGGCGTCTTGCGCTTTGCGCTTTTTCAAGAAAAAACTTGTTGCGACACCGATCAAAAATATAATTAACGAGACGGTAAAAATAATGCGATACCCTGCCGTATCTTCCATGCGCGTAATAATGAAACCGGAAATCCAAGGCGCAATCATTCCGGTAATCGAACCGAGCAAACCGGCGTACCCATTAAACTTGTCGCGGTTGTCCGGCTCCGTAATTTCAAAATAAACGACGTTGAAAGCAAGCCAAAAAAGCCCCCCGGCAATCCCTTGCAGCGCCCCTAACGGCACGACATAGTGAACGGCTTGTTTTTTTAATAACAAAACAATTAAATAAAAAACCGCCGACAAGGCAACCCCTGCCCGCAGGCTGTTCATTTTGTTAAATTCTTTCACCCATTTCCCAGCCAAATAAAATGTCAGCACATTGGCGAAATGGGCGGACAATGCAAACCAGCCAATTACCGCAAAATTTTGACTCACCTTCCACAAATACACGTTGACGAACGCGCCGGAAAGCGCCCCCGCAGCGGTAAACAATCCTTGCACGGCCAGCAGCAAAACCGCTTGCCTTGGCAGCGTGCCCTGCTTGCGTTCTCCCGAGCCTTGCTCATCGTCATGCCGCTCTCTGAAAGCAAAGGATTGGCGCTGACGCTTTATGCGGTTGGGGAAGGAACGATATGCATCTTTCGTCGGCATCGAATTCACACCTTTTCTCAAAACACGTTAATGAATCGTGATCGCCTGCAGTTTTACCCTTCCCCAAAAACGATGCCGTAACCGATATTTTACGAATTCGACAGATGGTGAATAATGGAAAGACGATGTTCCGGCGCCAGCCGCCAATGGGCGCGAAAGCATGCCGGGCACATGAGCACATGCGCTTTGATCGGACCTCGAAATGCCCCTGCAAATGCCTTTTCCGATTTGAATCCCGACCGTTTGAGATCGATCGTGCCGGCATGCAGCATGATTTCATGGCAGAACGGACATTCTTCGATGTCTTCCTGTTCGCTTTGCAACGATTTTATTTTTTGCTCATATTGATACAAATCTCCGCTTAAATCTTCTTCAAGCCCTGCCGTGAGCTGCTCCAGCTCATCATCAAACACTTCTTCCTCATCATGTTCCGGCTCACCGTCCGTTCCTTCTTTAAATTCCTCCAGGCCTTCATCGCCGATTGGAACGGAACGATAATCACCCAGCACGTTTAAACAATGCGGGCACAACTCTTCAGCTCCAATTTCTTCATCCCATACGATTTCCGTATGACACCATGGGCAAATCTCCGTTTGTTTCTCCATTCGCATCGCTCCATTCTTATTGCTACATTAAATAAATAATGCCTGCGATAATAAAAATTACCGCGATCGTTAACAAGATTCCCCACAAATACTTCATTTCCTTCTCCTCTCGCTTTTTACGGCACGCTCGCTCCGACAATATAGGAGAGCGAGACCGATATGATGAAAGAGATGAAGCCGACAGCCGCATTTCCCTGCTCGATATGCTGATCCACCTTAAACGGCGTTAAAAATTCAAAAATGTAATAAGCGGCAAGCATTAATACAAACCCGAAACTGGCCCATAACAAGGCAATATAAACGGATTCATGGCTTGCGATGGCGAATCGGAAAATATTGGCGATGCCCAGCATTTTTCCGCTGATCGTTAAGGCGACCGCAACATTTCCTTTGCGAATCTCATCAAATGCGTTGTACGGCGTCACCAGTTCGAAAACAGCCAAAAACACGATCGTTGCCAACACTGCTACAGAAAAATTGGCCAATGCTAACACATATGGATTCTGCAGCCATATATCGATCTGTTCATTCACCTGACGCACCCCCGATTATTTCAGCTGGGCAACTGTTACCCCGGTGCCGCCCTCCCCCGGATTTCCCATGCGATAAGAAGCGACATGGCGATGCTGCTTCAACAGTTCTTGAATGCCTTTGCGCAAAACGCCCGTTCCTTTGCCGTGAATAATATAAACTTGGTTTAAATTATCCAGCAATGCTTGATCCAAAAACCGCTCCGTTTCAATGAGCGCCTCTTCCAGCATCATTCCTCGCAAATCCAATTCTGTCCGGACTTGGCTTGAGCTTCGCTGCACTTTGTGGACAGGTTTAGAAACTGCGGGCTGCTTGGATGCGAGCTTTTCAATATCTGTCTTATGCACTTTCATCTTCAGTATGCCCAGCTGGACGATGACTTCTTCCTGTCCCGCTTCCTCCACGACAAATCCTGTCTGGCCAAGACTGAGCACGCGCACCTCATCACCGGGCTCCACTTGCTCAAATTTGCGCGGCTTGCTTGGAACGGCCGCAGATATGTCTTCCGATGCACGAGCCGTTTGGATGCCGACTTGCTCCAGCCTTTTCCGTGCATCAATCAATTTATGCTCCTTGATCGAAGCTTGTTCTTTGCGCGCAATTTCTCTGAGTTCAGCAATGATTTGCTCCGCTTCTTCCTTCGCTTTCTTCAGCGCCTCTTCCGCTTCCCGCTGCGCTTGCTGCCACATTTTCTCGCGCTGCTGTTCAAACCGTTTCTGCTGTTCGTAAAGCTTCCGTCGCAGCGCTTCTGCTTCGCTGCGAAGCTGAACAGCCGATTCGCGTTCGATTTCTGCTTGAATGCGATTAGACTCCAGCGTAGCAATCATTGACTCGACATTGCGCTCTTGCTCGCCCATTCTTCCTTTCGCATCTTCGATGATCGGTTTCGGCAAGCCGAGCCTTTCCGCAATCGAAAAAGCGTTGCTTCGTCCCGGAATGCCAATCAGCAGCCGATACGTCGGACTCAGCGTTTCCACGTCGAATTCCATGCTTGCGTTGATGACGCCCGGCTGATTGAAAGCATAAGCTTTCAATTCACTGTAATGCGTCGTCGCGAGCAAACGGCAGCCTGTTTGGCGAATATGTTCCAATATCGCCACCGCCAGCGCAGATCCTTCAGCCGGATCCGTGCCGGCCCCAAGCTCATCCAGCAAAATCAAACTTCTGGATGTCATTTGCTTTAAAATGCGAATGATGTTTGTCATATGGGAGGAAAACGTGCTTAAACTTTGTTCGATGCTCTGTTCATCGCCGATATCCGCATATACTGCGTCAAACACGCACGCTTCGCTGCCATCTTCTGCCGGAATAAAAAACCCGGATGCTGCCATCAGATGCAACAGACCAACCGTTTTCAGCGTCACGGTCTTGCCGCCCGTATTCGGTCCGGTAATCATGAGCATCGTATGCTCATCGCCAAGACGAACATCAATCGGCACGACCTTGTCCGGGTCAATCAGCGGATGGCGGGCTTTTTTCAAGTTCATTCTTCCCTCGTCATTGATGATTGGGAGGGAGGCGTTCCATGCCTGCGCCAAACCAGCTTTGGCAAAGATGACATCCAGCTCTGTAATCAGCTTGACGTTTTCCTGCAGCTCATCCGCATGTTCAGCGACAAGTCCGGACAGCCTGAGCAAAATCTTTTCGATCTCCGCTTGTTCTTTCAGTTTATATTCTTTAATTTGGTTGTTCAGCTGCACAATCTGCTCCGGCTCAATAAACAGCGTGGCCCCGGTTGTGGACTGATCGTGCACAAGTCCGCCGAAGTGAGCGCGATACTCAGCTTTCACCGGAATCACATAGCGGTCATTGCGGATCGTAATCAGCTGTTCCTGCAATTTTTTTTGCACGGAAGATGAACGAATCATCTGCTCCAGTTTTTCCCGAATCCGGCTTTCACTCGTGCGGCTCTGAGCGCGCACTCTCGCCAATTCCGGGCTGGCATGGTCAACGACTTCGGCATGATCATCTATGCATGCGCGTATATCTGATTCCAGCCTGCGATTCCCTTCGATGCGCACAGCCAAGGCATGCAGCCTTGCAATCGGCTCTTGTTCATGCAATGCAAGCAAAAAATCTTTCAGCCTGCGTCCGCCATGCACCGTATTGGCAATATCGAGCAATTCCTGCGGATTCAGCATGCCGCCGATCGCCGCCCGCTGGACGGCAGACCGAATGTTCGTGATTCCCCCGAAAGGAGCGCCGCCTTTTAAACGAACCACCTTCATGGCCTGATCTGTTTCTTCCAGCCATTGGCGGACTTCATCGATCTGATTCGAAGGCTGAATGGCGGCAGCTTTCTCTTTCCCAAGCGAAGTTTCACAGTGCTTTATCAAGGTTTCGATGATTTTATCATATTCCAATGTGACCAACATTTTCTGATCCAAGGTTCGTCCCCCTTACTTGCCTCTATTATATATAACATGTTCATTTCCAGCAAAAATAAGAGCGAACCGCATCGGACGGCATCATGCAAGTTCAATGCATGGATTGATCGATGCTTCATTGATTGCTTATTCATCATGAAACTTCAACGAATAAAATGTTGATTTCACAATAGCATACATGAAATGAATCGTACAGGACATAATGAGTAGTAAGCATAGAAATGCATCTCATGGGATTGTTTCATGAACTTGAATTGACAATCATTTTACATTTATAGGAGGGACTCGCATGACCATTTTAAGACACATTGTGCGTTTCGTCGTATCTGCCCTCGTTTTAATGATCATCAGCTGGATCATCCCGCAATTTTCCATCGGCGGTTTTTGGAGCGCGCTGTTTCTTGCTCTCGTCATCGCCGTGCTCGGCTGGATCGTCGAAGGCATATTCGGACGCAAAGTGACCCCGTTTGGCCGCGGGCTTGTCGGATTTTTTACAAGCGCGCTCGTCATCTGGGTATCGCAATTTTTCGTTGGCGGCGTAGAAGTAGGAATTTTCGGGGCGATCTTAGGGGCGCTCGCCATCGGAATCGTGGACCTGTTCATTCCGATTACGACCCCGTTCAAAACGCTGAAACATTAACCTAATTTCCCTTTTTGACAAAAGGAGCTTGCAATTTGCAAGCTCTTTTTTCATGTTGCTGCCGCAGACTAGACTCTGCATATCCCCATACGCTGCAAAAATGTTTTTCAACCAATTCATTGCAAAAAAAGAAAAATATAGCATGTTTGTAACAAAGACGCATGCAGAAAGATTATTTATAATCAATTGAAAGGCCTTACAACAATGGTGGAGAAGGGGAGATTTTATGGAAAAAGGGAGAAGCGCAGCACGGATATTGCGGATTCTGTTATTCAGTTTATTGCTTTTATACGCTCTGGCCGCGTGCAGCAATGCTGATGATGTAAGCGACAATCGCAGGGATGCAAGCAACGCTGACAGTGATGCAAGCAACAATGGAATTATTGAGGAAGAAAACAGCGAGGAACTGACTGCCGACTTAAGCATTTATACGGATATTGGTTTATCCGATGATTGGTTTCAAAAGTTCGTCATTGATCCGGTACAAGAACAATTTCCTCATGTCACGATGAAACTTTATCGCAAACAAAGCGGCACATCGCCGGAAGACTTAATCGCTGCAGGTCAATTTCCGGATATCTTGTATAACAGTACGCCGCGCATGTCGAGTTATAAGCGTTTAGGTTTGGTCTACGATATGACCTCTTTGATTGAAAAATACGGACGGCCTGACCTGGATAGAAACGATCGAGCTTTCAGAAAGATTGACGAGAACCGAAAATGGGATCGCTTACCGCGGATTAGACATCCATGACATGGAAAGCTTCTACAGTCAGTTATCCCAACCGTATGTAGACTCAGAAACCGATGCCGCTTTATTAGAGACGGAAAGCTTCAAGAAGGTGTACGAAATGTTGCTTAAACTGTATCAAATCCCCGGCAATCAGGAACGCGGCTCCGCAAAAGATGCTTTCTTGAGTGAAAAAACGTTGGCAATGTGGCCGATGTATGCGGATGTGCCGACTTGGATCAACGACTTGCTGGCAAATGGAGATACATTCCATTGGGATATGACACAAATGCCTGTGTTTGAAGACAGCCCCGGTTATGCTTGGCAAGTCGATTCTCACAACTTGCATGTCACCAGCCCCAGTGAACATAAAGAAGCGGCCTTCCAGGTCATTCAGTATTTGCTCTCAAGAGATCCTCAGCTGCATTTAGTCAAGAATGGATTGTTATCTTCGCGGACAGATGAAGAGCATAAAGAGCATTTTGGGGAAGAAATGCCGATCTTCGAAGGCAAGAATATAGAAGCGATCTTTAAATCACAGCCTGCTCCAAAATATAAAATGACGCCATTCGATTCGATCGCAGCAAGCGAATTTAAGGCGGCGTTTAAAGAAGTTGAAGCAGGAACGACGGACATCAATTCTGCATTAAAGACGGCGAATGAAAAAGTGAACCAACGCATACAACAGGAGAAAATGTAAAAGAGCAGCATCCGCCCATTCAACTTGGCGGGCGCCGCTCTTTTTGCCATTTCATCGATGTTGTCCCAGCTTCTTTCAGCCATAAGTACATATGGGTTTATTTGCTTTAGTTTTCTTCGCGTCCGTATTTTTTCCCTTTCGTCTGATCGGCCAGCGGCTCAACGAAGCTTTTGCCTTTTCCTTTCTCTTTTCCAGCAGATAGTCCGGCGACCGGGCCATGCGGAACATTTGCGGCTCCTGCAAGCGCTGGCGGCATATTGGGTCCTCCGTACGGCATAACCGCAGCAGGCATATTCCCCTTCGCTGGCATGTTGGCAGCAGCACCATATACCGGACCGTGCGGAACATTCGGACCCCAGGCAGGACCATACGGCATATTCGGCATCGCATACGGCATGACTTGAGCTGGCATGTTAGCCGGCACATTCGCGGCGCCGTATACCGGGCCATGCGGTGCATTCGCTGCCCAAACCGGACCATGAGGCATGTTCGCCGCACTCACCGGACAATGCGGCATATTCGGCATCGCATATGGCATGATCGGAGCTGGCATGTTAGCCGGCACGTTCGCGGCGCCGTACACCGGTCCGTGCGGTGCATTCGCTGCCCAAACCGGTCCATGAGGCATATTCGCCGCACCCACGGGATAATGCGGCATGTTTGGCATGGCGTAAGGCATGACCACAGCCGGCATGTTGGCGGCAGGCAAAGCGGCTCCTTTGATCGGCATATTCGGCTGGCCGTAAGATGAAACTGCCGGCGTATTCGGTTGTCCGTATGACAATACGGACGACGGCATGTTCGGCGCACTGGAAGCGGACACGTTGGAAGGCACGTTGGCCGCTCCGTAAGGGGAAGCTTGAGCTGACATATTCACGTCATGCCCAGAGGAAACTGCTTGATTGTTCACGTTCCAGCTTTGCACATTTTCACCATGCTGAGGATTTACATAGTTTTCCATAACGGCACTCCTTTTCTGAAAAAATAGGCTCATATCCGTAATATCCTATGCACGTGAAAATGTATTGTGACTTTTTTCTAATTTTTCACGATGTTTCATCGAGTGGCGTTCACATTTTTCTCATCAAATTCACGAGTTTGTCAGTTTCAGCAAACAAAAATTTCTTTATAATGATAAGATATAAGTCTTTTGAAGGAGGGATCATCCCTATGCTAAAAAAACTCACTTTCATGCTCGCCAGTTTTTTTCTGGTGGCTGCGATCGCAGCATGCGGCGGTCCAGAACTTTCTTCAGCAGTGGAAGAAACGAATGTCCCAGATCCCTTTCGGCTGGAAATCATCGCCTCCAATTTTCAATTCGACCAGCCTGAATACCGCGTCAAAGCTGGACAGCCGATTGAATTTTCAATCGTAAATAAACAAGGCCACCACGGATACGAAATCGAAGGGCTCGGCATTCAAATCATGCATGGGGATAAAAAACAATATATCATTCATGAACCCGGAGAATATACGATCTTCTGCCACATCATGTGCGGATCCGGGCACAGCAATATGAAGTCTGTGCTGATCGTTGAATAAATCATCAGGCTTGTCAATAAAAAAACTGCAAAACTGGTTGCAATAAAGAAAGGGTCTTGCTCTCTTCGTGAGCAGACCCCTTTTTGCATTTGCCGCCGCTTGTCTAATGCGCAGCCTTCCATAAGTTATCAACGCTTAAAATCAGCTTTTTTCACTATGTTCAACCAACTCCAGCCATTCGTTGAACTCGCTTTTCAACTTTTCATATTCTTCCTGAAGCTGTTCATACTTCAGCCCGGTTTGGTCCATGCCTTTCTTCTCGTTCAGCACTTGCTGATACTGCATGCTCAGCTTATTTTTTTCTTCTTGCAGCTGCTCATTCAGCTGACGCAATCGTTCCGCCTCATCAGACCATTTCATCGCTTCTTCCTTCGAGCGGGCAGTTTCTTCTAAGAGCTGCTGCCTTTCTTTCAGCCATTGCTCCCGTTCTTTCAGCAGCTGTTCATGTTGCTTCTGCAATTCGTTCTTTTCTTCAAACGATGTTTTGGATTCTTCTTTCGAACGAGCAATTTCCTCATCCATGCGCTGTTTTTCCTGTTGCCACTGCTCCTTTTCTGCCAACAGCTGCTCATTGATCCGCTGCAATTGTTTGATCTCATCCGTCAGCTTTTGCGCTTCTTGTTTCGAACGAGCCGTTTCTTCTTCCAAACGTTGGCGGTACTCAGACAACACGCGGGTCATTTCACGTTCATTGCTGCGGACAGCTTGATGTTCCTTCTCCAACTCTTCTAACTTCGCTGTTGTCCGATGAAGCTGATCACTGGTCGTTAAAGCTGCAAGCACAGCAACTTTAGGAAAATCGAGACGAGGATCTGCCTCCGCAATTTGACGCATTTTTCCATCCACATATTGTGCCAAATGCTGGATATATTCGGCGGGAGTATCTTTGCTCCCCTTCATCCGGTACGTTTTTCCGAAAATTTGAACCGTCACCCGTTGTTTTTCCCCTGTGCTCACACCCCGTTCCTCCCTGCTTAAATGGTAGATAACCGCTGCTTATTCTTATTATAAAACTAGCGCAGCTTTGCCGCAAAGGCTTTTTCCAAGGAATGGACAATCTTTTCATGCAATTCAGACACTTCTTCATCCGTCAATGTCCGTTCCCGATCTCTGTAAACTAACGACATGGCCAAGCTTTTCTTGCCTTGTTCGATATTGTCTCCTTGGTAAACATCAAACAACGAGACGCTTTCCAAGAGCGGTCCGGCAACTTCTTTAATTTTATCGAGCATTTTGCTTGCTTCCAGATCGGCATCTACGACCATGGCCAAATCTCTGCCTGCAGACGGATAGCGCGGCAGCTGCTCATATTGAATATCCATCACTGCTTGTTCAAAAACAGGCTGAAGCTCCAATTCAAACATGTACGTCTCGCCGAGCTCAAACTCTTCTTGCAATTGCGGATGCAACTGTCCAATTCGGCCTATTTTCTTCGGTCCGTCTTCGACATCGAAATAAACAGCGGCAGTCTTTCCGGGATGGAATCCTTCTGCTGCCTCGGCTTCATAACGAACCGACTCAATGCCGAGGTAAGCAAACAAACCGTCAATTAATCCTTTCACATCGTAAAAATCAACCGGCCGTTCCGTTTTGCTCCAATGCGCCAGCGCTGCTGCGCCCGTCCATACGCCAGAAAGCAGCTTGGGCTCATTCGGCAAATCTGTCAACTTCTGTTGTTCCGCAATATATACTTGCCCCATTTCGAACAAGGCCGCATCGTGAATATTTCGATTGCGGTTATGCATCACTGCTTCGATCAAAAGCGGCAGCTGGCTTGTTCGCAGCACGCTGCGGTCTTCACTCATCGGCATGGACACTTTAACAGGCTCGGCTCCAGGGAACAGCCCTTCGAACTGAGCGATTCGATGCGGATGAGTCAATGTGTAGTTAATCGCTTCGTGCAAACCGCGGTCTGTCATATAGCGGCGAATTTCCCGGGCAATTTTTTGTTCTTTCGTTAATGATCCGGGAGTCGTGACGCCCGAAATCCATGTCGTAGGAATATTGTCATAACCGTACAATCTCGCCACTTCTTCAATCAAATCGACATCGCGCGTAATGTCGCCTCTGCGAGAAGGCACTGTCACCGTCCATTGATCGTTTTCCGCCTCATATTCAAATCCAAGCCGATCAAAAATGGCGGAGACCTCTTCGGTGCTGATTTGCGTTCCGAGATAGCTGTTGATGCGATCTTTGCTGATGCTGATGCGCACGAGATCTGTTTGCGGACTGCCTGCTTCTGCAATGCCGGCATCCACTTCGCCGGATGCATATTGTTCGATTAACGAAGCAGCTCGATTTAATGCGGCAATGACTCCGGCAGGATCCACGTTTTTCTCAAAGCGAATGCTGGACTCAGAGCGAAGCCCCAGCGCTTTGGAAGTTCTGCGAACAGAGTCTCCGGAAAAACGCGCAGATTCCAACAAAATTTGCGTGGTCTGCTCCGTTACTTCCGCCTCAGCGCCCCCCATTACGCCTGCAATCGCCACAGGCTTCTCTGCATCAGTAATTAAAAGCATATCCGAAGAAAGCGTCCGCTCCACGTCATCCAACGTCACAAAACGCTCTCCCTCATTCGCCAAGCGCACATGAATGCTGGAACCGGCCAATTTCTCCGCATCAAACGCATGCAGCGGCTGACCATATTCAAGCATCACGTAGTTCGTAATGTCCACCACGTTGTTAATCGGACGGATTCCGGCAGCCATCAACCGATTTTGCATCCACAGCGGCGATGGGCCGATTTTCACATTGCGAATCCTGCGTGCAGCATAATGCGTGCACAATTCCGGCTCGCTGATGCTTACTTTAAAATCGGAAATGGTTCGTTCCGTTTCATTGATTTCTGCTTGCGGCAAGTTGACTTTGCGATCCAAGATCGCACCTGCTTCGTAAGCTGCGCCAATCATGCTTAGGCAATCCGAACGATTGGGAGTTAAATCAAGTTCGAGCACTTCGTCATGAAGCGAAAGCAATTCCGCAACGTCGGTTCCGATTTGTGCATCGTCAGGAAGCACCAAAATGCCTTCTTGGAACTCTTTAGCAAGCAGTTTGTCATTCATGC
>CALKAN010000359.1 GCA_937983035.1 uncultured Paenibacillaceae bacterium
CATATGCACGTCAGAAATTACCATATGATGGTTCGGTCATTTTGGGAAGCAACCACTTACGAATATGACGTATCCATCAGAGTTTACTATAAACCAACTTCCAAGCCTGATCTTGTGGCACTTGATATTTATCCAAATGAAGAAATCGTTGTCGGCAGAGAAACTTCCTTTACTTACGAGATTCAAAATATTGGGCAAGATGTGAACGATCCATTTGAAGTTCATGTCATTGCCGGATCGGGAGAAACATTGGTAAGGAAAACGTTCCAACGATTAGGCAGCGGACAGGTGGATTCAGGCACGTTTACTTATACGTTTCCAAATTCAAATCCGATGGACTTCTTCCTGGATGTCGATTTTTATAATGCAATTGATGAAGAAGACGAAACGAACAACCATTTGAAAAAGACGTTTGAGCCTGGCGATGCGGGCGAAGTGATCATCACAGGGGATTTTGATATTTTGCCGTCACCGACGCAAGATTACGGAGGCAGCTTTACTTTTGAGCCAAAAGAGATTGAAGTGATCGGCTGCGATTTTGGTTATATTCGCTGGCGTTTAGAACAAGGTTCGAGCGTTCATGAGACAGGCTATATAAGATCGAAAGCACAGCCTTATGGATTGAGTCACTACAGCGATGGCTATTTGGGTGGGAAATTCGGCGCCGGCACAATTTTGGTGACTTTGTTTGTCGCATCCGCGTGCGGGGACGAGGTTCCAGTCGCAGCCAAACCGATTGAAATTTTAGTGGATCCAAACAATGGACCGCCGCTGTTTACGGCCGGTTTCTTCCCTGATCGATCTTATACAAGATTTCCGACGATGATCATTCACGAAGCAGTGGTGGGAGATAAAGTAACGTTAGGTTTTGTGAATTTCCCGCCGGAGGAAGCGCCGAGAGATCCAGAAGGATATACGCCGCTTAGATATTATTGGGATTTTGCCGGAAGCCCGAGCGAATGGATCCGCAGCTTTCCGAGCAAATATGGATTTTCAAATGATCGGGAAGAATACATGAACATTGTTGCGGAGGAAGAAGGGTATCATCGCGTGAGAGTCCAAGTGTGCGACAGCGTGGGCGCTTGCGATGAAGCTTGGGTCAGCTTAAATGTGATTCCGCCGAATCCAGTCGCCGTTATCAAAGGACCAAGCACGGCTAAAGAAGGCCGGCCGATTCCAGAGCCTTGGGATGGCAGCGGCAGCTATTCGCCTGTCAATCGCCCGATTACGGAATATATATGGGGCGGAACAAAGCGGGATGTTTATCCTGATCCCGGCATGTATGAAGTGACGCTGAAAGTGCGGGACAGCGCGGGCTTGGAGTCGCTGAATACGGCAAGGCATGTGATTACCGTTCAGCCGGACTTGCCGCCGATTGCTGAACTCGAGTTTATGCCGGTGACTTTGCGCGGCATTCCAGTAGACTTTAAGAATGCTTCACGAAGCGAAGACGGGGACGAAATCGTTCGCAATGAAGTTTGGTACCATTATGATTCCAATCATGATGGGAACTTCTCTAATGAAACGCGGCATAACGTGACCATGCGTGAGAACAACACGTTTAGTCTAACTTTCAATAAAGTCGGGAATTATCAAGTATGTGTTTACGTTGAGGAAGACTACGGCAAAAACGACACGAAGTGTTACATTCTTGAGGTGACGAACGAAGCGCCTGAGGTTCAGTTTTCAGTTTTAGGCGAGTCGCCGCTGCCGCCTGAGAAAGAAATGAAGACGCTGGAACCAGATTTAATGATGGAAACTTGGGACGTAAAAACTAGCAAAGGAACTTCAGTCAATAATGGACAGTATTGGATCGAAGGAGATGAAATATTTACTCCTTATAAGTTATTTCAAAGGCATTTTCTTGCGCCGACAGGCAATAATGTAAAGCGACTCAAAGCTGGATATAGTACAAGCTCTTATAGTGCTAATTTTGATCGTGAACCTTATTATTTTGGGGAAAGAAGGTTTTATTTTAGTAATAATAACAATTCAACAACATATTTTATGGAAATTAGTGAAGAAGGAGCGAACATGGATGAAGATAACGAAGGCATCCCTGAGTTTAAATCTTGTATTTATATAACCGGTAATATCGCAGGGGTTGATTATGAGAATAATCAAATATGGGCTGTGAATAATTATGGGTCGAGCGAACGCCATTATCTCTACGATATCGACAGGCTGTTTTCTGGAACAAACAGTTGCAGCGAAGCACATTATAGTTTCTATTTTGTTCAAAATAGAAACAGCAGTAATTACGATCCTGATTATATGCCTCCTGGGTTTAAGCCTGAAGAGGATAAATATACTGAATTTAATCGGCCGCCATCTAATCAGAGAAGCATAAGAGATAAAGATGGTTATTACTATGTTAGAGTCACCTATGCGTATGAGTCGCATTATTGTGGCAACGGTCTCTATGCACATACAACTTATTATAGAAAGCAGTTGGACCCTAACTTAACAGAGATCGATACAAGAACACAAAACCCTGAAGATTTTCCATATGATTGGAAGTTCAAGAAACCAACTTGCGAGAATACCGAAGTAGTAGTTGGGGTTAGCAACGATAACTCACAAGTAGTTTTTCTCGAAGCTGACTATACTGTAGACCGGTTGAGGAATTATCTCAAAGTGCACAGGGATAAGATAACAATAAGAAATAATAAGACTGGTCAAGTAGTTAGAACGAGAACCGGTGGTCAATTTTTAGCTTTTCACAATGATTTAATCATTATTGCGGAGGAAGTGAACAACAGGTACTATATTAGATTTTATGACTTGAATCTCAATCAAGTAGCATCTTCTCCTGTAATCAAAGATATTTCTTGGTATGTAAATGATAATTATTATAGAGAGCAGGGTTATTCATATTACAGCATGCCCATATCTCATCAAGCAATAGTTACAGCAGATGAAAAATTAATTATTTCAAATCACTTAGAAAATATACTTGTTATGGACTTTGAGGGGAGAGTGTTGCACACGTATGAGACATTAGGAAGGGACGTACCGAATTATACTGAAGATGATTACGATAGTGGGTACACTTATTATGAATCCAACTACATTTTGAAATTCAGTTTAGTTCAGGATGGAACAGTATTTTTTGCATACACGCTTGGCAGGGGCAGTAGTTACAACAATTACTTTATGTATATTGATACTGATGCAGATAGTAATGCTGAAATCAATGTATTCGGGCAATGGTTACATGAGGACGAGATCATCAGAGACGGGGAATTGTTTTACACCTTAAAATGGGATTTTGCAACTCATGCTAACGGTGCTTCTGCCGGATACTCCTTTAGAGTTCAAGACCATCGTAATATGTATCGTGTAGAACATACGCCTGAACAAACACGTTTGGTTCGGATTCAAAACGGCAATAGAACCGTCCTTAGAACTGTGAATTACCCGATAACAATAGGGCAAGAATATCCTTTCAGGATACAGGTTCAGGCTGACTCAATTAGAGTATATGATTACCGGGGAGTTCCTATCATTACTACCAGCAATTCCACTTTTAGAGAAGGAATGCATGGACCTTACTCCGATACAGAGTACTTTAGAATAAAAAATATGCGGACGGTTTTATCAAAGTTCGACACGAACTGGGTGAAGAACACAGCCATTGTGGATTACAACAATGAATACGAAACGATTTACTCGGACTTTGAGAATGATCCGCAAATCCCGCAGCTGAACAAATGGACATACAGGCATATTGATCAAAATAAGTTTCTCAATGCCGGTGACGGCAAGAGCGGGCTTTCCAGCTTGCACAATACGACCGTGCAGTCGCCGCACTTGGTTTTCGATAAGGTTGGGGTGTATGAGGTTTCTTATGCTGCGACGGATGATCCTTATCCAGAAACGCAGTATCGTTATCCGAACAACACGTTTGCGGAGTTTCGGGCAGAATCATTGCCGCATAAAGAAAATATCATTGTTCACCGCCGGCCGGTGATTGACGATGTTCGTTATGCGATCAGGCCGGATGGAACGATTGAGTGGCAAGTTGATGCTCATGATCCGGACCGCTGGCTGAGTCCGACCAACTATTCCGCGCCGGAAGAAGGCAAGACGTATCATGATACGAAAGGGATATTCGAGCATCGATATCAATATGTAACTCCGAGCGGTGAATTAAAGAATGGCAAGCTGACCAGGCCGCAGGAAGCTGGAGAATATATCGTTTATGTGACGGTGAGGGACGAATATGGAGCTTGGAGTGATTTGGCTGAAGCAAGCGTTTATGTTTCATCTCCTGCGCCGCCGGATTTGCCGCCTGTGCCAGGATTTATATTAAATCTTACCCAATTAACGCTGGATCAAAACTTGGTGATCACTTCAACGGCATACGACCCGGAAGACGGTCCGGCCAGCAACTTAAAACACTGGTATTATATAAAAAAGTCCGATGGATATGAGCAGCTTGTTTCTACGAACCGGGGAACTTGGAATTACAAGCCGCTGGAGCGTGGAAGTTACATCATCCGGCAAGTGGTGGAAGACAGCGCAGGAAATACGGCAGAGCTTGCCCAGACATTTGAGGTGGTGAACCGGCCGCCTGCCGTGGAAGTAACTGTGCCGAGCAGCACGAGTGCCTCTTCGCCAACCAAGTTTGAAGAGCATCGACCGGTCTTTCAGTGGAATTATTCCGACCCAGACGGCGATGAGCAAAGGCGGCATGAGCTGCAGATTTTCCGCGCTTCGGACGGCGCCAATCTCTTAAACAGCGGCATCATTCATTCGGATCAGAAAGAGTGGAAAGCAGCGGCCGATTTGCCGGAAGACACGGTGATGTATGTGCGCGCCAGAGCGCATGACGGCTATGCATGGAGCGCTTGGAGTGCGCCGAAATATTTTTACATTCACACGAATAATCCGCCGACTGCGGAATTGATGTTTCCAAATGGAAGCAAAGAAGCGCCTACGATTGTTGACACTGTGACGCCGACGATTGCATGGCGGCAAACAGATCCAGATGAAGACACAAGATTTACAGCCTTTGAGTTGCAGTTTAAAGACGAGTCAGGAAATATCATTTACAGCACGGGTGAACGATCACAAAATACTACATCGAATGAACAAAGCTGGACATTGGATCGAGATTTGCCTGCTGTTACTTTAATTCAAGTGCAAGTGCGGGTGAAAGATGAAGAAGAATGGTCGCCGTGGTCTGAAGAAAAATGGTTAATCATTAATCGGTCGCCTGTAGCAGCATTTGATTATTCACCTAATCCAGTATGGGAAGGGGATACCGTTAAACTCATCAATCAATCAACAGATCCTGATGACAACATTAATAAATATGAGTGGATCATTGAATTGCCAAATGGTTCATCGTTAACGTTAAATGACGAAAATCCGATTTTGCCAAGTATGCAAAAAGGAAATTATCAGGTGACAATGATTGTTGAAGACGAATTTGGGGAAACCGATTCTATTACTAAAACAATATATGTCGGTGAGTTAACAGTATCTGGTAAGGTGTTGCATACGGAAGAATGGAATAATCATCGTATTGCCTACAATTTAAAAGAAACAGGCTTAGAAGATTCCCCTCGGGGTCCTGAAGTGTTCTGGGCCGGTGAACGATTTATTCTAGAAGCAGAAACAACAAACACAATGACTGATACTCAAGTGGATAGGCTAGAAGTTAGCATGGACATTTTCACAACAGATCTTGATCGTGTTAATATTACGAACTGGACTGGTGAAATGTATGATGAATCGTTTAACCATTTGGAGGATGGCAGCTTGATATTCAACTTTACAGCGTATTGGAACAATGGGACTGTATCTCATGATCAAGTAGTTGTTGAAATACG
>CALKAN010000360.1 GCA_937983035.1 uncultured Paenibacillaceae bacterium
ATGCAGCTCGCAGAATCGCTGGAACGATGGATCCCGGCAAGGAGCGAACCGTCTTTGCTTCACGGCGATCTTTGGCATGGAAATTGGATCGCCGGCGAGCATGGACGACCGTACCTCATCGACCCGGCCGTCTTCTACGGCGACCGCGAGTACGAGATGGCGTTTACGGAATTGTTCGGCGGGTTTTCGGCCCGTTTTTACGCCGCGTATGAAGAATGCTGTCCGCTTTCGCCGGAATATGAAGAGCGGCGCCCGTTGTACCAGCTTTATTACCTGCTTGTTCATTTGATTCTGTTTGGAGAATCATACGGTTCAGCTGTTGACCGAGTGTTGGATCGATATGTCGGGTAAGCGCTGATCAATGAACAGCACTGTATGGGCGTATATGCATGCAATAATTATGCATGAAGTTTTTATGCATGCAGCATTCATGCGATTGGCTGGATGAACGGAAGAAAGGTGCATATCCAACAGAAAAAACAGTTTCGCATAAGCGAGAACCCTCTGAATCTGATCGGGCATGATTCAGAGGGTTATTTTGCAACCGATGGAAGTTGATCGTGTTGATCAGTTCCAGCGCGAAAACAGGCTTGCTAAGGCATGGTATAATACATATAGGAGCGGTTGCCGCTGGTGACAACGAACGGCATTTTATTTTTTCGAATATGAAGTTTGAGACCGTGAAGAACGCTTCAGCGTCCGTGTTTCAACTTCTTTTTTATGTTTCTTGGAAATGAAAATAGTGATTCGTGTTCTGCCGGTTCATGGACTTGTGGAAGACGTGCCGAAGCGTTCAGCCTATGATTTAAGCCCAGCTTAATGAAATAGGAGTGTGAAGCGATGAAAAGCAGAAGGGTGAACAAAGGAATTTCTTTGTTAAACTTCGACGGTACGTTGCAAAAACAGTCATTGCTCCGGAGCTACCCGGTCGAGTGGATCGATTTTTCTGATTTGCAAAGCTGTTACGGTTATTGCAGCATGGATTCTTTGCGCAAAATCCAAAAACGGTTGAAAGAAAGGAAGCACAAGCGCATCACTTTGATCGGCAACGGAAACTATCACTATGTGACTTATGTGCTGTTGTCTGAAATTCGGGAGCCGTTCTCGCTGCTCTTGTTTGATCATCATACTGACCTTGCTCCTAAAGCGGATATACCGTACATTTCGTGCGGCTCTTGGGTCAGCGCCGCGGTAAGCAAATTGCCATTGTTAAAACACGTTGTCATCATCGGTGTCCATGAACGGAATTCCCGTCAAACATCCGCTGTCCCAGACAATGTTACGGTTATCACCGAGCAGGAGGTTATCCGCTCGTCAGCGGCGGAACTGGTGCAGGCAATCCGGGAAGCAGCCGGCGATGATCCGCTTTATATCAGCGTGGACAAAGACGTGCTCGATCCGGAAAATGCGGTTACAAATTGGGATCAGGGCAGCATGACATTGCGGCAGCTGCTCGATGTGATCCGGCTGCTGAAACGAACTTATCCGCTCGCAGGCGTGGACATTTGCGGCGAATTGCCGTTGTCTCCCGTCGATTTATTGTCCGGGGAAAGGAGGCGGCAATTGAAAAAGAACGAGATCGCCAACAAGGCGATCATCGATGTGTTGCTTGCAGAGGGAACATCTAAGTCAGTCAGCGCATGAATGCAATGCAATTTCCAATCAGACGAGCGGAGCGAGTCCATGAAAAAACCGAGCGTGAAGGCTTGGATATGCTCCCCTCCATGCATGCTCCCTCCATGCAGTCCTGATTTTCAGGTGTCTGCTTTGAGGGGAGCCGGCCGCTTCGCTGGGTTTTCATATTTCAGCCGAATATTTTAGTGAATTTTAATCAGTTTCGGTTTGTCTTTAAAGGTGCTTATTGAGCTGTAGATGTAATCCCCGAGAATCAAAATATCCGTCGGTTCGTCTGTCAGCTGGACGACTTCTCCTGTGGTGAGATCGTATCGATGCAGCATTTTTTGTTTCAAAAAGTACAGATCATTGCCCTTGATGCTAAAAGTAAACACATGATTGGAGGCGTACAGTTCCGAACCATCTTCTTTAATTCGATGCAAACCGTATATCGATTTGTAATAAATGTAATCCCCAACGACTTGCATATCGTATATGTTGGCTGCCGGCGCTTCAAGCGTTGCGATAAACGTCTTGTTTTTGCCGTCTGTGCTCATTTTGTAAAGATCCTGCGTTCCGTATCGATCATCCGGTTTATAGGAGGAACTTGGCGAATAATAGATCCAATCTTTATCGATATAAGTGACGTCTGCCGGATAATCCAATGTCAGCAGTTTTATTTTCGTTTTGCCGTCGAGCGACATTTTGTACAAATAAAACGGCCCTTCCAGCGTGCTTTCATTAAAGGTTGTGTAATAAAGCCAGCCGTCAACGACGGTCAGACTGTATACTTCATCGCTTGATAATTTGACTTGATCCGTGCCGTCCAGCGTACCGTCGAATCTTTCTTTATAAATGCCGTTCTCGCTCGGGTTAAAATAATTGTATGGCCAAGTTTTAAAATAATAGATCCATCCGTCGTAATGCGCTGCTGTCGCTGAGCGATGTCTTTGGAAATTTCCATTCCACGCAATGATAGGACCATTCATTTTCGGGGTTGATCTGATGAAGGATCATCTGTTTTTTGAAGTCATGGAGATGAATGGACGGCAACTGTTGCTTGGTTTAAGGCAGTTCAAATGTCAGTTTTGTTTATGCTGGGAAAGAAAAAGGAAAATTTAAACTTCTCGATCATTATAAGGATGTCTTAGGATTTGAGTCGTTTCGCGAGTATTCTACAGGTTCGGTTCCTTCAAATTTCAGCATGCAACCGAGCAGCAAGCCCAAAATGTTTATGATTGGTTATAGAAAAAGGGATGACGGACATGTCCAATTAGCTGTGATGACACCATACTTCGGAACAGGAAATTTTGGTTATCAGGATATTAATGTGATGGCAGCATGGGTGCAATCGGAACAAGCAAGGTTGATCTCGCAATAAGTGACGGTGAACGGGACAATTCAACTGTCCGCATCGACTTAGAAAAATGGCGCGCTAATAATGGCGTACTAATCATGAGGCATCCGCTCTTAAGCGACCGGCAGATGGGAAAGTCTCGGTGACATGAGGTCATCGGGACTTTTGTTTTTAAATTTGCGCATGTTAAACAAATGCTCATTGCAGCGCGTAAATTTTAGCAGGGATGAAGAACATTGACGCGAATAGGATCGGATGAAGCGCAAGGGGTTAAATCGTGATATGATAGAAAGCAGCCGGCATCTTCACTGAAAACTGCAATATCATGACTGCAGTAACTAGTCATTTTGCCGGTTCTGTTGATAATCTAAAGAATAGGGCGCTTTTTCAAATTTTTATGGAAGCGTTTTATTGGTTGTGTCAGCAGTCTATTTGCTGCATTTAACGTGAAGCGTGATTGATCATTTATGGATACAAGGTGGATTTATGGATGAACATTTTTCACAGCCGCGCGATGAAGTGGCTGGGGATCTGTTTGCTGACGTTTATTCCATTAGTCATTTTCTATGCATTAGGGCAGCAGATCAGGCCATTAGAACATGCGCACACCAGCACTTCAACCGATTTCCAATATAAAAGCGGCGACGGTGAGTGGCAAGATTACGACCCTGCTTTAGAACGAACAATCGTGTCAGGCACATATTGGTTCCAAACCGTTTTGCCGGAAAATCGTTGGCGCGATCCGCATATGTATTTAGTATTTGTTCCGAATGCCGAAGTATATTTGGGAAACGAACGGATTTACGCTTTTTCTCCGCGCTTTGATTATATTGAGCACCCGCATCTCATCCGGCTTCCCGATGATTTTGCCGGACAAACTTTAACGATTCGGATTGATTTCGATCGTCACAACATGTATCCGGGATTGTACATGATTGATTCGCCGCTGCAATTTGTCATTGCGTTCTTTTTGCAGTCGGATTATCGCTTATTGCTCGGGTTTATCAGCTTGCTTGTCGGCATCGCCGGCTTCATGATTTATATCGGCCGAAGACAGGCCGGTTATCTGCATTTTTCTTTGTTTGCGTTGTATATTGCACAGTTGTGTGCGGCCCGGTCTTGGTTTTTGCTGGGGCTGCTCGCGCCTTCGCCGGCATTTGCATATTTTCAAGATGTGTTTTTGCCGATCGGAGCTTATTTCTTCTTGCGTTTTTATGAACATTTATTTGGGACAAGCACGTTTCGCTTTTTCCGCTGGCTCCCTCGCGTCATGATCGCAATGTTTGTTGTGGAGCTTGCTGCGTCTTTGCTGCTCCCTTCTTTGTACCGGAATGAGCTGTCGTTCCTCATACAAAATATGCTGGCTCCGGGAACGATTGTCGTTATTTTGATGTTAACTTTTCATACAGACAGGAAGCAGCGGGATCCGGAATCTTTTTGGCTTATGACCGGGATCGTTACTTTTTGTCTGACCCCTTTCATTTATTTTTTGCTGCCTTACATTTATTGGATTTCCGATCACGCTCGATCGTTGATCATTTTTAAAATTTTGTATGCCGGAGATCGTTTTTTGCACGGCATTTTTATCTTGCTGTTTTGCATGGCGATGGTATTGAATGCCAGAATTCGCAGCGTGTATCAACAAGCGCGGCAAACGGCGAAAGAATTGAAGGAGTTGAGCAATTCGTTGGAACAACTGGTGCAAGAACGCACCAAAGAACTGGAACAGACGAATCAAAACCTGCGTTCTTCGATGCAGAAGACGGCGGAAGCATTGGCTGAAATTGCCGTATTGGAAGATCGCAACCGAATCGCTCAAGATATGCATGACCGCACCGGTCACGCATTAACGGCAGCGCTGATTCAAATTGAAGCGGCCAAACTGCTGATGACGAAGGACGTGAACATGGCGAAGGCTAAGCTCGAAGCGACGCGCGAATCGGTGGCGAGCGGTTTGGAAAGCATTCGCGAAACGGTGCGGATGATGAAACTGGACTATGAAGAACGATCGCTTGTTTTATCTATTCAAAAGCTCATTCAGGAAACGGAAGCGGCAGTCGGCGTGCAAATTTATTACGATCCGCAGCCATTGCCCGATCTGGATCCGATTTTGAAAAAAACGCTGTATCATGCGTTGCAAGAAGGGGTGACGAACGGAATACGACACGGCAAAGCCGTGCGATTTGACCTTTCTCTAAAGGCAGAAGACAACATGATATCGTTTCAATTGTCCAACAATGGGGAAGCATACGCCAATCAGGAATTCGGTTTCGGCTTGAATGCGATGCGGGAGCGGGTCGAACGATTGCATGGAACGCTGCAGCTCGAATCGAATGATCAGCATGTATGTGTTCTCAGGATTACGCTGCCGCTTGAATCGAACGATGATGAAAAGGAGGAGGCAAGATGATACGCGTTCTGATAGCTGATGATCAGGCGTTGATCCGGGATGGTCTGCAAACGATCATCGAAATGGAAGATGACATGGAAGTGGCCGGAGTCGCTGAAGATGGGCATGAAGCGTGCGAACTAACGGTAAGACTCAAGCCTGATCTCGTGCTGATGGACATCAAAATGCCGAGAATGAACGGGATTGAAAGCACCAGGTGGATCAAGAAGCATGTGCCGGATACGGTCGTCCTTATTTTGACTACATTTGCAGAAGAACAATATATTATCGACGGACTTGCAGGGGGAGCAGCCGGATATCTGGTCAAAGATTTATCTGCCGAGAAAATTGTCAGTTCCATTCGCGATGCACTAAAGGGACAGATCATGCTGCCGGCGTCGATCGCAGCGAAATTGTCGGCGCGGTTGTCCTATTTGTCCGGAACTTTAGAATCGGTGATCGATACGGATCGGATG
>CALKAN010000361.1 GCA_937983035.1 uncultured Paenibacillaceae bacterium
GCATTCTCGGATGGGGCAGAATCGGCGCTGAAGTAGCCAAACGAGCCAGAGCGTTCGGCATGCACATTATGGCATACTACCCGTTTCTGACGGAAGAAAGAGCTGAAAAACTCGGCGTGCAAATCGCATCCATTGACGAAATTTGCCGGCAAGCTGATTTTATTACCGTTCATACGCCGCTTACAAAAGAAACGCATCATTTAATATCCAAGCCCCAATTCGAACAAATGAAAAAAGGGGTCAGAATCATCAATTGCGCCCGCGGGGGCATCATTGATGAGTCGGCATTGCTTGAAGCCATTGATCAAGGGATTGTAGCCGGAGCCGCATTCGACGTCTTTGAAAACGAGCCGCCGGCGCCGGATCATCCATTTTTCAGTCATCCAAACATTATCGTTACGCCGCACCTCGGAGCTTCCACCGTTGAAGCACAAGAAAACGTGGCAATCGACGTTTCCGAAGAAGTGCTGCACATTTTAAGAGGCCAGCCGTTTAAAAATGCCGTTAACATGCCGCCTGTGCCGGCGAACGTCATGAACAAAATTCAGCCGTATTTTGAGCTTGGCGAAAAGATGGGCAAATTTATCGCTCAATATGCAGAAGGTCCTGTAAAAGAAATTCAAATCAGCGTATCGGGCGAACTTTCCGACGTAGATACATCCCCGCTGGTGCGCTATATTTTAAAAGGCGTCTTGTCGCGCCATCTCGGTTCAGATGTCAATATCGTCAACGTAAACCATCTGGCCAAAACACGGGACATTCATGTCATCCGGCAAAAATCTTCCGCCACGAAAGGCTTCACGAATTTAATTTCGCTTACGCTGGTGACGGATCAAGAAGAAAAATCAGTGGCCGGCACGCTGCTTAACGGTTACGGAAGCCGGATCGTGCAAATCAATCAATATCCGGTAGATATCGCGCTGGAAGGCATATTGTTAGTCGTTTCTCATGTGGACAAGCCCGGCATTATCGGCCAGTTCGGCACCATCTTGGGCAATAACGACATCAATATCGCAACGATGCAAGTCGGCCGCAAAATTATCGGCGGTGAAGCGATCATGGTATTAACCGTCGACAAAGAACCATCCAAAGAAGTGATTGATCAATTGTTGCAGCAACCGGAAATTCATAAAGTCAAGCAAGTCATTCTGTAACGCGAGCAAACGGCCGTTCAGCCGCGTTCCTGTCTTGCGCGGCATAGGAGGCAAACATGCTGGAAGCATAATAAAAGGGGCAAGCCTCGAATGGCTGCCCCTTTAAACATGCCCAATTATTGTTGCTGTTGGTTTTGTTGGGCTTGCTGCAATTGTTGCTGTGCTTGCTGCAATTGCTGCTGTGCCTGCTGCAGCTGCTGCTGCTCGGCTGCGCCTGCATTTTGCTGCGCTTGCTGCAATTGTTGCTGTGCTTGCTGCAACTGCTGTTGTGCTTGTTGCAGCTGCTGCGGATCTGCATTCGCTTGAGCTTGTTGAATCGCCTGTTGAGCTTGCTGCACAGCTTGTTGTGCTTGTTGTGCTTGTTGTGCTTGATTTTGTGGCATTTTGAATATCCTCCCGTTAATGATTTATGGACTTCTCGAAGCCCATCAACCATTACTCTTCCCCAGGGTCATCAAAATATGCATCCATTGGTAAATTTATTTGTTCCACGACAAACAATATTTTCATGCATTTTCCAACAAAAAATCGCCATGCGCGAACATCGCATGACGATTGTTGTTGGAAAATCATCGCTGAAGCGGAATCGTAAATGAAAATGTCGTTCCTTTCCCAAGCTTGCTCTCCACATCTACGTTTCCCCTGTGCGCTTCAACGATATTAGAAACGATTGACAAGCCCAATCCCGTGCCGGAGGCCTTCCCTCTCGTCCTTGCTTTATCTGCTTTATAGAATCGATCAAATATGAAAGGCAAATCTTCTGACGGAATTCCTTCCCCGTTGTCTGTTACTTTCACTAAAGCAGCCTCTTGTCCCTGTTCCAGGCTTTTTTCAGTAGAGACTACAACCATGCCGCCGGAGCTTGTGTGACGAAGCGCATTGTCGATTAAGTTGGTAAACACTTGTTCCAATCGATCTTCGTCCGCACATTGGGCAATTAAGCGGTCTTCCTGATGTTCCACGCGTAATTGGATGCCCCGATCCGCGGCTAAATTAGAAAACTTTCTCACGATGCGGTCGGCAAGCAGCACAAGATCGACTTCTTCGCAAGCGAGTTCTTGATGCCCGGATTCCATTTTTGTTAAATCAAGCAAGTCTTCCACCAATCGCCCCATGCGCTGAGATTCATCATTAATGATCTGAATCAGTTCTTGCCGTTCTTCTTCATTCGTTACGATCCCATCCATCAAAGCTTCGCTGTATCCTTGCAGCATTGAGATCGGCGTGCGCAGTTCATGGGAAACGTTGGCGACAAAATCCCGCCTGAACTTATTCAAGCGATGCTCTTCCGTCACATCTCGCATTACTGCTACAGCGCCCCGCACCGTTTTCATTTGCTGATCGTAAAGCGGGGTCATGACGACAGACCATACATCATTTTTTACATGCAGCATGGTCGAAAGTTCTTTAGCATCTTGAACAACTTTAATGAACAGAGGCCGCAGCGGTTCCGGCACATCATTGAAGCTTGCGGTTTCAAGGCTCGAAGACGCGCTTTCTTCCCAATGCGTGCTGCTCCATTCGTGAATTAACATTTCACCGATCGGATTGCTTAACATGATGGAACCTTCTGCATTAAACGTGATCACCGCATCTTTCATGCTGCGCAGCACGCTGTGCAAATGTTCTTTTTCATGTTTCAACTCACGAACCGTTTCTTCTAATCGTTCTGCCATCACGTGAAACGTCTTTGAGAGCTCACCGATCTCATCATCAGACGGATGAATTTCTACTTTTTGATCGTAATTGCCTTGAGCGATCAAGTCGGCCGCTTCTTTTAACTTTTGCAGAGGCTGCGTAATTTTCGTCAACAAAAAGAAGGCAAAAAACGTCGTCAGCAGAAAGCCGATCACGCCGGTGTAAATAAACATCCTTTGGATGACTGCTGCATTTTCAAAATTAAGGTCAATGTAAACCATCAATGATATGCCCAGCGTCATCAGCACGACGGCTACAAGACCGATGATCGTCATCCACAGTTTGCCGACTACGCTCTTCCATATTTTGAACGGATTCAATTATCTTGGCACCTCTAGCTTATATCCGACTCCCCAGACGGTCGTGATCATCTGCGCCGCTTCCGGGGACACTCTGTTTAATTTCTCTCTGAGCCTTTTGATATGGGTGTCGACTGTGCGAAGATCGCCGAAAAATTCGTAATTCCACACATCCCTTAACAATTCTTCTCTGGAAAATACTTTGTCGGGCGAACTTGCCAAATAGTGAAGCAGTTCGTATTCTTTCGGCGTTAAATTCACTTCTTGGGAATTGGCCGTTACGCGATGGGCATCATGTTCGATTACCAAATGCGGAAACACAATGCTGTTGCTGGAATGTTCGTTTTTTGCCAAAAATGCCGTCGCTGACGACCTGCGAATCACGGCTTTCACCCGGTAAATAACCTCGCGCGGGCTGAACGGCTAGATCGGAAGAGCGTCGTGTAGGGAAAGAG
>CALKAN010000362.1 GCA_937983035.1 uncultured Paenibacillaceae bacterium
TTAAGCAATCTGGGGTAATAGCAATATCTTTTAAAATTTTAGTTCAAGGAACTCAACTCATCAAATATATGCAGGGATTAGGTGTGAAACGGCGAAATCAAGTGTATGCAAGACAAAAGTTTTTTTCATTATTTAGACTAAGCCAGAATCACGATAGACCGGAATGGTCAAAGGTCGCTGCTGATCCTGAAAATGTTTTTGTCGCGGCAGAGGTTAACAATGCAGCTTGTCTGATCAATTTTTTGTATTAGAAGCGGCAGAATAGTTGTGGGATGGAAAGAAAAGGAGCAATTTTTCATGGAAAAGGCAAAGCAGAAAAGAAATATTAAGATCTATGTATGGTTGGCGGCAGCTCTCCTTTGCGGGGTTCTTGTGACGGCATATATGTATATAAACCGCGGTGTTGCAGTCGAAATTGCAAGAGACATGACAGTTGGAGAAGAAGTAACCATTCCTTCGATTTACGGTAATTTGCGCGGCAGTTTGTTGACGTCGGGGCAGGAGCAGTCTCCTGCAGTGATTATGGCGATGGGTTCCAGAACATCCACGTACAGGAAAGATTGGAGCGAAGATTATAACGGATTTTGGAAACCGCTGGCTGAAATGCTTCAGGATAACGGTTATACGGTGCTTCTGTTGGAGAAGCGCGGCGTGAATGGATCGGCGGGTCATTGGGAGCACCAAAGCTTCGAGGATCGGGCGCAAGATGTGCATGATGCGATGCAATATCTCAAAACCCGCGAGAACGTCGATGAAAACAGAATAGGCATCATTGGCCATAGTCAAGGAGGATGGATCGCTCAGCTTGCCTCGGTCCTGTATCCGGATGATGTGGCGTTTATTGTCAATTTGGCGGGGCCGTCCACTACAGTGATCGAGCAAATTTTGGATGACTATGAGGGGGAGTATATTACAGCAGGACTTTCACCAAGCGAGATCGAGCGAAAGCTGAAAAAGCACAAGACATTGCTTGAGATCGTCTACGCTGTTTCACCCGTTCTGAAGCTGGGAAATATCAGTCATATCATTAGATATGACGCGGAATACGTCTCCAGGAACATTACAGTGCCGGTGTTTGCCGTGTATGCAGAGAACGATGATCTTGTGCCGCCGGAGAAAAATATTCAGCTGCTGCGGCAGGGCCTCGAAGCCGCTGGAAATACCAATTATCAAATTCATACGATTCCCGGAGCTAACCATGTCTTTAAGCCTGCTGCATTTGGAACGCCCAGAGAAGCGCTTCAAGACGTGGAAACAAGTCCTGAATTTTTGCATGTCATGCAGCAATTTATTGAGTGGGAACAGAAGTTGCACGGAAGTTATGCGAAGTAATTGAAGCTTAGGAATAAACGTTTCGGAAAACATGTTCAGCAATCATTTAGAGCGGATGAACTTTCTATAAAATTCAATAAACGAAATGTGTCGCTCACCCGCTTGTCCAATTCAGACGAGCATCGCATTGATTCAAAGTTTAGTTTCGGAAGGAAACAACTTTTTTGACAATGTGATCGATTCTTCATCAAACAGAACTAAGGTTACGGTCATATCATGATTCGCCAGGAAATCGCGGATGCTTTCTACGGCTGTTTTCAGTGCCTGCTCTTTCGGATATCCGTAAGCTCCGGCCGAAATGAGAGGGAAAGCGATGCTCTGAAGTTCGTGCTTCTTGGCTAAAGTGAGGGAGTTGCGGTAACAGTCTTTGAGCAGCTTTTCCTCATTGTAACTTCCGCCGCGCCATACAGGACCGACGGTATGGATCACATAAGAAGCGGGAAGCTTGTATCCCCTGGTGATTTTAGCCTGTCCGGTCTCGCAACCGCCCAGCTTGCGGCATTCTTCAAGGAGCTCAGGCCCTGCCGCTCTGTGAATCGCTCCGTCCACTCCTCCACCGCCGAGCAGCGTCGGGTTTGCTGCGTTCACGATGGCATCAGCTTGAATTTTCGTAATATCCCCTTGGATGATTTCAAACGGCATGCAAACGACCTCCTCATTCCAAAATAAATCCATTTCCATCATAACATGAAAACATATGGCCTCGCATACTCTGTGCCCCTTGCAATTGATGAGAGAGACAGCTAAGGTTTATAATGGCCTTATCAAATGATTAAATTGTAAAAGCAGCGTACTGCTTTGAACGTGATCCGCATCAAGAGCGTCTTGAATATAATCATCAAATAGTGAGGGTTGAGCTTGAAGTGACGACTAATTTTTGGAATGATCTGCCGCGCCCATTTTTTGTGCTTGCTCCAATGGAAGATGTGACCAATGTTGTTTTTCGCCATGTGATCAGCAAAGCCGGCAGGCCGGATGTGTTTTTTACAGAGTTTACAAATACGGAAAGTTACTGTCATCCCGAAGGAATGAAAAATGTGCGCGGTCGTTTGCTCTTTACGGAAGATGAGCAGCCCATCGTGGCGCATATTTGGGGGGACAAGCCTGAATTTTTCCGCCGTATGAGCATCGGGATGAGGGAGATGGGGTTTGCAGGTGTAGATATCAATATGGGTTGTCCCGTTCCCAATGTGGCAGCGAGGGGAAAAGGGGCCGGTCTAATTCTTCGTCCAGATGCAGCGGCAGAAATTATTCAAGCGGCAAAGGCGGGCGGGCTTCCCGTCAGCGTGAAAACAAGACTCGGATACACGGACGTTGATGAGTGGCGCAATTGGCTGACGCATTTGTTTCAGCAGGATCTGGCCAATCTTTCGATTCATTTGCGGACAAGGAAAGAAATGAGTCAAGTTCCTGCCCATTGGGAACTGATACCCGAAATTAAACAACTGCGCGATGAAACAGCCCCGAACACTCTTCTGACCATTAACGGGGATATTCCTGACCGCGCAACCGGGCTGGAGCTTGCGGAAAAGTACGGTGTTGACGGCATTATGATTGGCCGCGGCGTTTTTAAAAATCCGTTTGCTTTTGAAAAAGAGCCAAAAGAACACAGCCCGAAAGAACATATTGATCTTCTAAAATATCACCTGGATCTTTATGATCAATATATCGATCAATTGCCGGTTTCTTTCTCAGCATTGCAGCGGTTCTTCAAAATATATGTCAAAGGCTTCCGCGGCGCGGGCGAATTAAGAAGGCAGTTAATGGAGACGAAGTCATCGGATGAAGCGCGCGCATTGCTGGCGGAATCGGAACATTTATGGATGGACTGACATCTATTTATGCTTGTGTGTTGAGCTCAGGCGTTAATGGCGTTTGGGCTCTTGTTGTTTTTATATGGAATAGGTACGATTAATGCGAGGGTAAGCAGAACAGATCCATCGGCGTGCATCGTTTGCCGGCATTGTTTGATTTGATTGCTCGGACATTATAAGCGTCTCGGTTGACAGTCGCAGAAGTAATGGTGAAATAGAGCAAGAGCAATGATTAAACTGATATTCAACCAATGGTTTAAATTGCTTAATAAGCATAATTTATAGAAAGGGGGTAGTGTGATGGGGTTTTGGTACTTGCTATTGCTTTTAATAGGTATTGTCTTTATTATTGTCGGTCTTGCGAAAAAGGGTGTGCCTGCGGCTGTTAAAGTTGTTATATTGCTATTTGTTTTTGGAGTTCTATTTATCGTTATTTCAGTGTTTATGTTTCTTCCTGGCAGTGA
>CALKAN010000363.1 GCA_937983035.1 uncultured Paenibacillaceae bacterium
CATTGACGCTGCCTCTGTTCATCTAAGTATTCATCGGCAAGAATCTCCCGCAAAAGCGCCTTTTTTTCTTCTGGAGAAACAGCCAATCTTTTAACAAGCTGCCTCGCCTCATGCAAAAATTGTACATATTCTCCAAATTGCTCATCATATTGGCGTTCCAATTGCTGCTTCAGCTTGGCCGCCAACATCGGACTCGCCCCGCCCGTAGATATGCTGATCGACAACAGGCCCCGCTTGAAATGTGAAGGAAAGAGCACATTTCCTCTTTGTGCATCGCCGGCATCATTGCAAAGCGCATGCGCCGGCGCGGATCGAATGACCATTTCGTTCGCCGCTGGGTCATTCGTTGCTGCAATGATCAAAAAAGCATCGGTTGCGTCTGCAGGCTCAAACTTCTTCTGAAGCCACGTGATTAACCCCTCATGCCGCAACTGGCGCAGCTTGAGTGAAATTTCTGGCGCGATCACCAGCAAGTCAGCATTCGTTTCCAGCAGCGATATTGCTCTCCGTTCGGCGACTGCACCGCCCCCTGCAATGACGACCTTCCGGCCGGCCAGATCGACCATTAACGGTATCCAACCCATGTTCATTGCTCCTTGCCTTCGATTGTCATGCCGTCACGCAGCGCTTCATGCGCCCGCTGACTCAACGCTTTCAACAAATGAGGATGATCGCCCAAATAATCGCAAACGATCACTTGCTGCCCTTCTTCCAGTTTCAGATTGGCGGCTGCTTGACGGATGTCCTTCATTAACATGCCATTAAAAAGCAAATACGGCACAATCACAATCTGTTTCGCACGATCTGCTTCAGCCATATGTCGGAGCAAATCGTGAAATTTCGGCTCTGCTGCCGCCAAAAAACCGACTTGCACGGAGGCATACGGTTTTTTGCTGCGCAGCAAATCTGCAATGCGCCTCGTATCCGCAACAGCTTCCTGATCGCTGCTGCCCCGGCCGACAAGCAAAATATCGAGCGCTTGCGGGGAACTGCTCTTTTCGCTTATTTTCTCCGCCAACACGTCAACGATGCGCTCTTGCACGCCGAGCGGCTGTCCATAACGGATGATCGTTTCCGGATATCGGCTTTTCAACGCTTGCAAAATTTCAGGAATATCCTTTTTCGCATGATTTGCTGTCAGCAGCAGCACAGGAACGACAGCGACCCGCTTCGCTCCTCTTCGAATGCACCGTTCGAATCCTTCGTAAATCGACGGCTCCGCCAACTCTAAAAAACAGCATTCTTGAATCGGCGCCTCAGTGAACTTCATAGCTTTTTTTACAAAATTTTGCGCTTCTGCCTGTCCTTCCTTCGTGCGGCTGCCATGACAAACGTAAAGTACGGCTTCCATACCCATCCATATCCTTTCATCAGCAATTGCCACTTCGACATCAATCTTACGCTGCAACATCAAGCGCTTGGAACATTAACCTTGCTGATAACATGAAACATTAACATATGTAAATTATCCCAGCTCATATTTTAACATCTTAACATGCACTCGACATCACTGTCCAAACTAGCTTTCAACGCAAACATGCTTTCAATTTCAAGCATATATGTCCAACACGAAAATGTACAGCATGATTTTGCATGCATGACCATCCCCGCCGCTGTCTCCGCTTTATGTCGATCGACTGCGAGGGGTAACTTCAAATCCCGATCTCCGCTTCACCGCCCGCTGACTGTGCCGCAATAACCTTTATTAGTGCAAAAAAACCCTCTCACCCGCCTCTATTACGGATGAAAGGGATCATGTACTTATTTCATAAATCGATGATTGCCAATGTCTTTCACCTTCGTCAACCGTTTAAAAAACGTCTGTGAATCACGCTTTGGATTATAAAAGTAAAGGGCACCTTCCAGACGCTCTTCGCCTTTTAGCACCATTTCCGCTGCCCGCAGCGCATCTTCGCGCGGCTCAATTTGATCTAATTTCCCTGTCCTTGCAGGACCAAATTGGTTCGGTTGATAAATTACGTCACGGATCGTATCTGGAAAAACAGCACTGTCCACTCGGTTCAATATGACGCTTCCTACGGCAATTTGCCCTTCGAAAGGCTCGCTCCCCGCTTCTGCGTCGATAATTTTTGCCAGCAGCATCAAATCCTCTTCAGAGTAAGTTGCTGATGTTTCTTGCGCCGGCGGCTCCTCAGAGGCCAGCATCTTCAGCTCATTCTCTTCGCTGAACGCGATCAGAAGCTGCTGTTTGTTTTCGTCATTCCATTCTATGTCCAAGCTGACAATGCCTGCAATATAACGTGTTGGAACATAAATTCTTCCATTTGCTATAAATGATTCCACATCCATAAAATAATGCTTGCCCTGCCAATACAACTTATTCGTGCCGATATAAAATGTCACGATATCACCAGCAGGCGCATGAACGCGCAGCTGCATTTCCTCTAAATTCCATTCAATGGCAGCGTCGGTGCGATGCTCAATCCAGCGAATCGGGATAAACGTTCTCCCATCCATCATATACACCGCATCTTCAGACTCCATCACTTCCCCATCCCAGATGACTTCCACATCGATGGCATCTGCATCCTCCGGCACGGATGCCGCTAAACTTTGAACTGCCAGAGCAATGCACATCGCCAGCACGAATAATGACGAAAAGATAAATGACCTTTTCAAATCATCTCCGCCCTTCCTTAGATTTCCTGCCAAACATCGTCAAGTCCGCTCTTTCAACTTTGCTGCGTTCATCTCTTCTCTTTCGCACGGTTGCTGCAATCTTCCATTTTTATCACTCTGCCTGCGCTGTCTCGATACGCATAGTTGCTGCAATCTTGCAAGCCGTCCATTCTGTCTGCGCAAATCTCATTTCGCACGGCTAATTCATCTTGCTGTTCATTCTGAGCAAGCACAGCTGCAAGTTCCTCATTCCGCACGTTTCATGCATTCTTGTCAATTCTTCTCCACAGCTTCACGTTTTTTCTAAGTAATCATACTTATACTTTCTGCTTACGCTTACAAATTCAGGGGGTCGAAAAATTCCTTCTTCTCCCAATACGGCTCGTTTACACTCGCTTCAAGATCTTGCCGCCCTCAGGTCATCGTCCTTGATCCAATCTGATGTTGTTATCAACCTTTGATCAGCACCGATGTTCAACAGATTTTGTTTTAAACAGATTTTATTGTATCACAATTTTGAGCGCGCATCGCACCCATTTTTGTCCAGCCGTGATTTCCGTCCTCGCTGTTGCGACATAAATCCGCGTGTTTCTTCATATGTTTTTATCAATATATGCCAACCGCACGACAAGACATGACCCATATGAAAGGCTGGTTTTGTCCTTTTCATTCAATCATTGCAACATTGTCAAAACTTTTGTCGCAAGTGAAAAAAATTCAAAAAAAAGTTTCGACAATGCATTTCAGATGCACCGTCTGCGTTCGAAACCAGTTGCAGCTGCGACAAAAGCAGAAACTGTTGAGACGGCGAAAGTTGCGTAGAAATTTTGCTGCTGCAGGAACGAAAGGCGGTATGTTAAAACGGTGACAGCGGGGAACGAGCGGAAGAGCATTTCTCCAATAGAAATGAACATTGCGATGCTCAGTCTAGCAACTGCTTAGCCTGATCTGTTCGCAATCGGCGGCCAAAAGCAACATGACTAGGAATGTAAGGAACAGCATGAGCTTGATGTAACTTTCTGCGTCAATGAGGGTCTGCTAACGAAACTGCAGCATCAGTGGTGACAAACATTTGCAGAGTGATGTGAGCAGTCAAGTTTAGGTGACAGGGGATTTGCACATCGGCCCAACATTCTTCCTATGCAGATCTGGAAGAAGCAGTTCCATTGGATGGCGAATAAATGAAGCGAGGATCATTTTTGAAGTTTTATTCAAAAATTTTGAATTGCATAACCGTTTTTAGAGGGGTCTTGCAGCATTTCCGCACTTTTTTGAATCTGGTTTCATGAAAATGGATCGCTTAGTTCAAAAAATGATGAAACAGACTTCAAATATCACCACATATCGCGAAAAACCGCATTTCATTTGAATGCAGGTTCAAAAAAATTGAAGAAAAGCACAAATCAACAAATCCATATTCATGCAGACATCATTTTCCAAGAAAAATATCCGCCGCTGAAATAAATTTCACTTGCAGCAAGTTCACCTGGCGGCGGATCGTTTCGGGATTATTTGTCACGAAAAAAGTGTCCTTTGCTGTCGCCCGGCTTCGATTTCGGCTTATGGCCAAACCATTTCACATACAGACGTTCGTAAGTTCCATTTCTGCCCACTTCACGCAGAGCATTGTTAATCCTTCCTTTATACGGGCTCCCTGTTTGCAGCGCGATCCCGTATTGTTCTTTCGTCAGCAAATCGCCGACTACTTTCACTTTGCCTCTGCCTTGATGTTTTGCATAATAATGTGCATTTTCTGCATCAAAAATGACCGCATCCGCTTGATTTGCAATTAAAGCTTCATATGCTTCGTTAATGTCTGGATAAGCGCGAATTTCTTTCAGTTCCTTTATTTGCACCGCATAATCGTAAGCGGTCGTTCCGAGCTTAGTGGCGACGATTTTCCCTTTCAAATCTTGCGGTTTATTCACGCCGGCCTCATCCGCGCGCACAACCAGCACTAATCCAGAGCTGAAATAAGGCGTAGTGTATTCTACCCTAAGTTTCCGATTCTGCTTGATCGAAAGACCGGCCAGCCCTGCATCAATTTCCCGCGATTCCAAAGCTTTAATCATTTCACCGGGTGACATAGGCTTAAATTCATACCTTAACCCAGCTTCCGCAGCTACGGCCCGCCACAGATCAATCTCAAAACCTTCATATCTTCCGCCCGACTCATAGCCGAAAGGCTGCAATTGATCTTCTACGCCAATGACAATTTTCGGTTGACCGCCTCCGCACGATGTCAGAAGCATGACCGCCATCATCAAAATGCCAAGCATTGCTTGGCCCACAGCTTTCTTTCTGCACATTGGATCCGTGTCCTCCCGTTACTTTGGTCAGTGCTGGCATTCCCAGATCATCTTAGATCTGTTGGAACCCTGGCATTACTTGTATTTTGACACGAGAAGAACCAGATTATGCGTGCCGCGAGCCATTTGCGTTCATGCATAACCGATGATCATCAGCGGAATTTTCATGTTCACAAAATCGATACAAAATATATCGCCAACGGCAAAAAATGAGGGTTGAATTTTATGCATTCTCATGGTAAATTATTATTTGTCTTACGCTGGTGTAGCTCAGCCGGTAGAGCAACGCACTCGTAATGCGTAGGTCGGGGGTTCAAGTCCCTTCACCAGCATAACAAGCGCAGGTTTGATGAAACCTGCGCTTTATTTATTTTGAATTGATGTGCTGCGCTGCGCGTTTTTAAGCTTGATCTGCACGTTTTCGAAAATTTTACCCTTCTTTTTACCCTTCTTTTTACCCTTCTTCAAATTTTGTTCTGCTCGTTTACGAGCATACGCTGCTTTTTTTGTGCATTCCAAATAGATCATTCCTGTCGTTCAGTCCGTGTTGTAATATGAAACGAAGGCATGCTTTTGGCGCGGTGCTCAACTTTATGCAAAATTTGATCTAATGCATTCAAAACTTGCGCCTCTTCAGGCAAAAAATCCGGCGTTCCCCAACGCATTTCAAGCTCTGAATCAGTTTCTAAACATGACATCGGCTCTCGAGAGACCTCTTGAAGTTTCCATTCATGATCCGGCAAGCGAGCATTCCAAAATCCGCCGCCTGCTGCGGCTTCAGAAAGCCACATTTTCGTCAAGCGCACATTCGCCAGTTCTTTCACCTGCGTCCTGTTCTTTGCTTGCTCATGCCGAATCATTTCCGTGCGATCATCGCCAGTCAATCTCCATTCCCCCGTTCCGCTTCCAATGATCAGCTCAATTATTCCGTTTCATTAGCAGCAGCCTCTTGTCCGCGCTCGCTGTACCGCAGCATTCAATCCATGCTGCACCCGCTGTTCACATCATCATAACGATCACTGCAAAGGATGCCGAAGCTCAATCAATTGTCTCAGCTCGTCATTGGACAGTTCTGTCATCCAATGCTCTCCCGATCCGACGATCGTGTTTAACAAGTCTTTCTTCGCTTCCAGCATTTCATCTATGCGCTCCTCCAGCGTGCCATGGCAAATCATCTTGTGCACATGCACATTGCGGCGCTGTCCGATGCGAAACGCTCGATCCGTCGCCTGGTCCTCCACTGACGGATTCCACCATCGATCATAATGAATGACATGATGCGCCCGGGTTAAATTTAAGTCGACGCCGCCGGCCTTTAAAGACAACACAAACAGCGGAGGACTGGCGCCCTCTTGAAACGAAGCGATCATCTGCGCTCTTTCCGACGAAGGCACGCCGCCGTGCAAAAAAGGCGGTTCCATGCCATACTGCTCTTTAATGAATCTTGTCAGCAGATGACCCATGCATGCATATTGCGTAAAAATCAACGCTGATTCATCCGCGGCCAGCACCGCATCGATCAGTTCTTGCAGACGCTTCAGCTTGCCGGAGCGCCCTTTCAAACGGCTTTGATCGCGCAAAAACAGCGCCGGGTGATTGCATATTTGTTTCAGTTCATTTAAGCCCGCCATAATATGGCCGCGGCGCTGCATCCCGCTTTTCGCGTCGATGTCAGCCAGCATGCGATCCATGACTGCTTGATACAAAGACGCTTGCTCCAAAGTAAGCGTGCAATAAGATTTCATCTCCACTTTCTCGGGCAATTCCTTGTTGATTTCCGGATCGGACTTGAGCCGTCTGAGAATAAACGGAGCAACCAGCTTTTTTAATTGCTCTGTCCGCTTCTCGTCCCCCTCTTTTTCGATCGGAATCGCATACTGATCTTGAAACTGCTTGCTCTCCCCCAGAAGGCCTGGATTCAAAAAATCAAGCACAGACCAAAGTTCGCTGAGCCGATTTTCCATCGGTGTCCCCGTCAGTGCGGCGCGAGTTTTCGCCTTGCTTCTCAAGCGAATGACAGCCATCGTTTGCTTGGCTTTTCTATTTTTAATGTACTGGGCTTCATCAAGGATGAAATAAGACCATTCCAGCCGGTGGAAATCCGCCTCGTCCCGCATCAGAAGCGGATAGGTCGTCAAAACGATCTCCGCTTGGCGCGCCTCAGACTCAAATGCCGGCCCATGCAGTCTTTCCGGTCCATGATGAATCATTACGCGCAATGAAGGAGCGAAGCGCTCCAATTCTTTCTGCCAATTCCAGAGCACCGAAGTCGGGCATACGATGAGCGCCGGCTGCGTCAGCGTCTGTTCCAGCAGCAAAGTGATCACTTGCACCGTTTTGCCCAAACCCATGTCATCCGCTAAACACATCCCGAACCCCATATCTCGCATCAATGCCATCCACTGAAATCCTCGTTCCTGATAAGGGCGGAGTTTCGCCAGCAAGTTTTCCGGCACTTTGCGCTGCTGAACGATTTGGCGCCAGTCCCCTTCCAAAAAAGAGACGACAAGTGGAGGCGCCTGCAATTCTAATTCAAGGCTTGGCTGCGCTGCATTTCCCACGGAACTTGTTCTCGCATGCAAATGCAGCAATTCCTGCCATGTCATCTTCTTCTCCGTATAAGCGCGGCTTTCTAAAAATGCGATCGTTTCGCGGACCGACTCTTGATCTACTTCAATCCACCGCCCCCTGAAAGGAATGAGCGGAGATTTCAAACGCGCGATCGTCTTTAATTGCTGCAAAGAAACCGTTTCTCCGCCCAGAGCAGCGACGGCATCAAATTCAAGCAAGCGATGCAAACCGATGCCTCCGACACCGCTCCAATCGTGCTCCATGATGTTCAGTTTCACTTTGCCGCGCGCTTTATGGCTTCCGTCACGCGTCCACCAACTCGGCAGCTGAACAACATATCCTTGTTTGCTCAGCCGCTCTGCAAATTCACTTAAAAAAATATATGCCTCATCCGCATTTAAATCGAGCTTGTGCGGCGCGGAGTTTGTAAACAGCAATTCCTCCAGCTTCGGATAAATATGCCCTGCTTTACTTAACAGATCAAGCAGCATCGCCGGTGCATTATGAAATCTCACATTTTCCCACAAAACGTCCCCGCTTGCGCTCATTTGCCAAATCTCTTCTGCCGGCAGCAGCAAACTCGGATCTTCTTCCGGATAAAGAAAAAATTGCAGCTGCCATGGCTGCTCTCCCAGCAATGCTTCCGGCGGCGCTAACCGCAAAGCGAGATTCAAACGGCGGACGGATTGCTGCCGCGGCGGCACAGGGCTGTAAGCGTTCAGCCAACCATTCAATGTCCGCTCCAGTTTCTCCGCTTCGTATAACGGAAAACTGAGATACGCTCTGGCCGCTGGCGAAAGCATCGCCCTCCACCACTGCATTTCGACCGTTCCTGCCGCTGGATGATTACGGCCGAGCCGACGGTTCAAATCACGCAGCAAAGAAGCTCCAGTTTCCTCTCTAGCCCATTCGTCCAGCACGCAGGAGACGTAAGCATGCAAAATGTGCCGCGGCGCATGATCCATCCAGCCTTTGCCATGGCCAGGTTC
>CALKAN010000364.1 GCA_937983035.1 uncultured Paenibacillaceae bacterium
CCTCAGACGCCCCAGCTTTGCATTGAAAACAAGGCGGGTTCATGAGCATATATCGAGCGCATTCGCGATATTCCCGCAGCTGTCATCCACGATTTGATTGACCGGGCGGAAGACCCGCTGCAGATGGCGGATCAATATTTGCTCATGATCAGCCGAACATTGGAAGATGAGCTGAAAACGTTGGGCGAAAACAGCGAAAAGCGAAATGGAAGAAGAGCTCGCTGCGCTCAAGCAGCAGTTGGCGCGGGATCAAGAAGATGCTGAATCCGGCTGTTCATCCCCGGAGATTGCGAACACTGACGCCGTGCATGCCGTGTCGTTGCGGCGGGGCGGTTTTCTGCATGCGGACAGCGCAATATTGAAGCAGTCAAGCAGTTGAACTTGGAGGGAAGACGATGAGCGCAATATGGGACAATTCGTTTGTCATGACGAGCGTATATTTTTTGCTGTCATTAATCTCGATTGTGATTTTCCTCATTGTGTTTGAAATGTTTACGTCATACAAGAAGTGGGAGCAAATTAAGAACGGGAACATGTCTGTGGCGATGGCGACTGCGGGGAAAATTTTAGGAGTCGCCAACGTTTTTCGTTTTTCGATTGAACGGAATGAATCCATCCTCGAAATATTGATCTGGGGCGCTTTTGGCTTTGTCATGCTCATGCTGGCTTATTTTATATTTGAATTTCTTACGCCGTACTTTAAAGTGGATGAAGAGATCGAGAAGGACAATCGCGCCATCGGCATCCTTTCTTTTGTCATTTCTGTTGCCACATCGTATGTTGTCGGTGCCAGCATCTTTTGATCGTCGAAAGGAAGGGCGGGCACGATACATGAAAATGGCTGCTTAGGATATCCTATTTCATGCAGGGCAGGGGGGGATATCCTTTGAAAGTTCGGTTAGGCTATGTGGCCATGTCTGTGCATGTTCAAAATGCATCTCCTTCGAAAACGATGACCTATGCGCAGTTCAGCAAAATCAGCGATCGCGAGGCTGCTTTGCGCAAGCTTGAACAGATCGCATCAGAAAATTTGCATAACACGCTGAGGCTGCTGAAGCATAATCGTTACAGCGGCATTCAGCTTTATCGCTTTTCCTCCAGACTCATTCCGCTGCATACGCATGAAGCGTTGAAAGATTGGGAACCGATGAAGGCATTGCTGCCGCAATTTAAGGAAATCGGCGATTTCGTGAAAAAGCATCAGATGCGCGTCAGTTTCCATCCAGATCATTATACCGTGCTCAGCACGCCGAGAAAGGATGTGCTGCAGAAGTCGATTCAAGATTTGCAGCGGCATGCGGACATGCTGGATGCGATGGGGCTTGGCCTCGAAGCGACTTGCAACATTCATGTCGGTGGCATGTACGGGGACCGGGAGAAGGCGATGGCGCGGTTTATCGAACAATTTGAGGCGATGGATGAACGGATCAAGCAGAGAATGACATTGGAAAATGACGATAAAACATTTACCGCTTCTGAAACGTTAACCGCATGCGAACAGTTAGCTGTGCCGATGGTGCTCGATCTGCATCATCATCGGGTGAACCCTTCTGACGAAGATTTGGCTGAATTGTGGCCTCGCATCCGCGATACTTGGAATCCGAATCAGCGATTGGCAGGCAATGTGAACGTGCCTCCAAAAATTCATATTTCCAGCCCCAAGAGCGCAAAAGATCCTCGCAGTCATGCGGATTATGTTGATCCCGAGGACTTGTTTCCATTTCTGGCAGCCGCGGCAGACGGAACGCCGGCCATCGACGTCATGATTGAAGCGAAGAAAAAAGATGATGCGCTGTTTCGATTGATGGAACATGCAAAAACGATGAGCAATGTTCGCGTGCTGACGCAAGCTTCGTTCGAAATCGGCTGAAGTTTACAAAAAACAGGGCTGTCATTTATCGCATTTTGTATGCGGATTCGTTACAATAAATATAGCGAGAAATATTGAAATACTTTTCCAGTAATATAAAAATATAAAAATAATGGGAGAAGGTACAATGGTTTATCGAGTAGGCAGTAAAAATTTCACCGCAGCAGCGATCAGTACAGCAGCCAAGGCAGGCGAATGGGTCAAAAGCAAGCAAGGCGAAATTTCCCAATTAAGCACGAAAAGCTCTTCGAAAGATTTGGTGACTGAAGTTGACAAAGGCACTGAAACGATGATTCGCAAATTGCTGTTGACTTATTTTCCGTCGCATGCCGTTTTAGGGGAAGAAAGCGTGCAGCCCGGCCCGGATGCGGCGGCCAAAGCGCTGGAACAATTGAAAGATGAAGAATACGTGTGGATCATTGATCCGATCGACGGCACGACCAATTATGTGCACGGGTTTCCTTTTTATTCTGTATCGATTGCGCTGGCTCATCGAGGTGAATTGATCGTCGGAGTCATCTATGATCCGTCCAGTGATGAAATGTTTGTTGCGGAAAAAGGAAAAGGGGCTTATTTGCGCGGGAAACGGTTGTCAGTTTCTGCGGAGGAACGGCTGCAAGACAGTTTGATCGGCGGGGGGTTCCCTCCAAAGCCGGATTTGCTGGCCATGAACTTGCAATCATTGCAAAAGATCGCTCCAAAAGCAAGGAACATTCGCGCGGCAGGTTCTGCAGCGCTGCATTTGGCTTACGTGGCTGCGGGAAGGTTGAGCGGATTTTTTGAATTTGGATTAAATCCTTGGGACGTGGCGGCCGGCACATTAATTATTCAGGAGTCAGGCGGCACAGTCACCGATCGATCCGGCGCTCCTTACGCATTGTCAACGAGAAACATCGTCGCATCCAATGGCCGCATTCATCATGAATTGATTCAGGCGTTGAATGAATAACAGAAATGAGTGTGCACTTCACACTCATTTTATTTTTTATATATTGTTAACCTTAAGAGTGCAATAGTTGTTGACAATTTAAAATAAAAACTTGTATAGTGAATCTATCATAGAACAATTAGCAACAGTGCTGAAATAAGGAGAGAGAACAGGATGGCACAAATGGACTGGAATTTGCTTGCGGACAAATCCCTCCAAGGGGAGAGGCTGAGCAGAGAAGAAAGCTTGGCAGTGCTGGAAGCGGCCGATGACGAAATTTTGGCATTGATGAATGCTGTTTTTCGGGTAAGGAAACATTATTTCGGGAAAAAAGTGAAATTAAATATGATCATGAATGCAAAAAGCGGCTTATGCCCTGAAGATTGCGGCTACTGTTCCCAATCGATCATATCTCAGGCAGAGATTGACAAATATCCGCTGCTGGACAAAGAGACATTAGTCGACGGCGCCCGCAGGGCGATGAAGATGCGCGCAGGCACTTACTGCATCGTAGCGAGCGGCAAAGGCCCGACCGAGCATGAATTGGAACATGTGATGGATGCGGTGAAGGAAATTAAACAAACGACGCCGCTGAAAGTTTGCGCATGTTTAGGCATTTTGAAACCGGGTCAAGCGGAAAAATTAAAACAAGCGGGCGTGGATCGCTATAATCACAATTTGAACACGAGCCGGTCTCATTTTTCCAATATTACGACGACGCATACATACGAAGACCGCGTAAATACGGTGAATGCAGCCAAAGAAGCGGGAATTTCGCCTTGTTCAGGGGTAATTTTAGGCATGGGGGAGACGAAGCAGGAAATTATCGATATGGCGTATGCATTGCGAGAACTGGACGCTGACTCGATTCCGATTAACTTTTTGCATCCGATCCCGGGCACCCCGCTTGAAAACCGCCGCGACTTAAATCCGATGCAATGCCTGAAGGCACTGGCGTTGTTTCGATTGATCTGTCCTTCGAAAGAAATTCGCATTTCGGGCGGGCGGGAAATGAATTTGCGCTCGCTGCAAGCGTTGGGGCTGTATGCGGCCAATTCCATCTTCGTCGGGGATTATTTGACAACAGAGGGACAGGCATCGACGGCAGATCATCAAATGATTGAGGATCTCGGCTTTGAAGTCGATTATGCTGAAAATGCGGATCAACATCATGCGAGCTCTGCGCTTAACTTTGCATAACCGATCGACGATGAAGGTTCGGTAAATGCATGCTGAAAACAAAAAGCTGCAATGGAACATGCAGGATGGAGCCGGGAATATGGACGATTCATCTTTCGGCTGTACTGCAGCATTCCATTGCAGCTGTTTTTTTACGTTATTTTATTGCTTCTTAAAACATATTGCCTGCAATCGCTGATGGATCGTTCATGTTTCATGTTTGACAGCTGCTCGAATCCAGCTGGCATCATTCGTTATGCGGCATTAAGAAGAGAGTTTCGATAAATGCTGAAAGGCGCGGTCAGCTGCTTCCAACGTATAGGCAATGTCTTCTTCAGTATGAGCGATCGTGAGGAACCAAGCCTCAAATTTGGACGGCGCCAAACAGATCCCTTGATCGAGCATGCTGCGGAAAAACGCAGCGAACTGGCGGTCATCGGTCGCTTTCGCTTCTTCGTAATTAGTGACAGGATGGTCGCAGAAGTGAACGGACAATGCTCCGCAAATGCGGTTAATCGTCACTGCGATCCCATGACGCTCTGCTGCTTCTTTCAATCCGTTTGCCAACATTTCTCCCAACCGATCCAACTGTTCATACACGCCTTCTTGCTGAAGCACTTCCAGACAAGCGATTCCGGCTGAGACCGATGCAGGGTTGCCCGCCATCGTTCCTGCTTGGTACGCAGGTCCGAGCGGCGCCACCTGATCCATGACCTCTTTCTTGCCGCCGTAAGCGCCGATCGGCAGTCCGCCGCCGATAATTTTGCCCAGAGCGGTAAGATCAGGCTCGACGGCTTTCGGATCTGGGAAATAAGCATATGTTTGGGCTGCGCCGTAGTGGAAGCGGAAAGCGCTGATCACTTCGTCATAAATGACTAAAGCGCCGTGCTTTCGAGCAAGCTCGCACAGTTTTTCCAAGAAGCCCGGATGGGGCACGACCATGCCGAAATTGCCGACGATCGGCTCAATCATGACCGCTGCCGCATCATGTCCCCATTTCTGCAATGCTTCTTCAAGCGCTGCGATGTCATTGTATGGAACGGTGATGACTTCTTGCGCAGTGCTTTGGGTAATGCCTGCACTGTCCGGGATGCCAAGCGTTGAAGGCCCGGAGCCCGCTGCGACTAAAACCGGATCAGAGTGGCCGTGATAGCATCCGGCGAATTTGATGATCTTCTGTCTGCCGGTGAAGGCGCGGGCCACGCGAATGACAGACATGACCGCTTCCGTGCCCGAATTGACGAAACGAACGCGGTCGAGCGAAGGAATCGCTTGTTTCAGCATGACGGCGAAACGATTTTCTAACTCAGTCGGCGTGCCGAATAAGACGCCGTTGTCTGCCGCTTCTTTAATCGCTTGGCTGACATGCGGATGAGCATGGCCTAAAATAATGGGCCCGTATGCCGCCAAATAGTCGATATAACGATTGCCGTCCACGTCCCAGAAATAAGCGCCGCTGCCTTTTTTCATAAATACGGGGGCGCCTCCTCCGACCGCTTGAAAAGAGCGGGAGGGACTGTTCACCCCTCCGACGATATGCTGCAATGCTTCTTTGTACAATTGTTCAGAATGATTCCGATTCATCGTTTCTCTCTCCTGCATTAAGATTTATTGCGGGGCGACTGCATCGGAATCCCCGTTTTCAATGCCGGTTTTGGTCTGCTCGCTTTCCTCCGGGGCAGGGGGTTGAAGACTTTCTT
>CALKAN010000365.1 GCA_937983035.1 uncultured Paenibacillaceae bacterium
TATGCCGTGCGTGCATTTTCAATGATTTGGTCAAGTTCATATCCTTTCTTTACGTACGTATCAGATATGAGATGTTCCGCGGGATTGTGCACGAGATGCGATTCATTTTCAACCATAATTCGATCTGCCTTTTCCAGCAAAGGCGTCGGCTTCCTTGGATAAAACCGCTGCTCCGGAATATACATCAGCATTTGATTTAAACTGTTTTTCTCTTTGCTTGTTCCTTCAATCCCGAGCGCTTCAATGTAACCATCCACGAACTTGTAGTGCCGATCTTCAATCCCGTTTTGAATTAAAATTTGCATTTCAGCATCGTTCAGCTTGTCAAGAAAATCCAACACGCGAAGCAATTCTTCTTCTGTCCTGACCGCCGTTTTAGACACGGCGATCATGCCCAAATGTCCTGAAGACGACAAATTCCGAATGCCATGCGGACCTTCAACGGATGCCATGACGTCCATGACTCCGCGATCACCCATTCGGCTCTGAATCCGAGCCGCATGCCGAGCATAATCAACGATCACCCCGGCCTTCCCTTCGACAATTGGATCAAGCCATCCTGCCGGATTCATCACAGCGAAATCAGGATTAATGAGTCCTTCCTCATACAATTTTCGAAAGAAGTTCAACGCTTCCATATATTCTGGAGTTTCGTGAGCCGGAATTAATGCGCCCCCGTCTTCCTTCCATTGATTCGGCACGCCAAACCATGTTTGAATCACATCAAACGGTCCTGAAAATTTCGTAACAACCATGCCGTACGTATCATCAATGCCATTGTCGCCCGGATCATCATATGTAAACGCTCGCAACATTTCGTAAAATTCTTCGATCGTGCGCGGTTCTTCCAGACCGACTTTCTCCAGCCAGTCTTTCCGATATGAAATGCCGATTCTGCTTTTTTCCCGCGCTCTGTATACGCCGTATACTTTGCCGTCAACGGAAATATTCCGCAGCACAATTTCATCTGCCTCGCTTAAATTCGGAAACAAATGAAGGTACGGACCGACCTCCCACAACAATCCGGAACGGGCAGCTTGCACAAAACTAGGCGACTTCTCTGGAATGACGATCACTTCCGGCATATTTTGCTTGGATGAGAATGTTACTTTCAATGTTTCGTCATAGACGGAATCCGGGGCAAACCAAACTTCCAGCTTCGTATTCGTGTACGCTTCAATCGCTCGGATAATCGGACTGCTGCTGTCAGGCAAATCTTCATGAAATGCAGGCAGCAGCATGCGGATGGCATAGGGTGAATGGTCTTCCGCGTCCGAGTATGCTTGATCGGTGCAAGCGGATAAGAACAAGGCCGTGAAACCGAGCAGAAAACACGGATAAAGCAGCAGCTGATTTAAACGCTCCCGGATTTTCAACATAAACGTCATTGCAAGCTCCTCCCCTCATGCGAAGCCGCCGAAAAAACTTGTCTATTTGCAAATTTGAACTTTTAACCGAATGCGTTCATGCAGCGAATGCTTTCATGCATTACCGAATATTTGCTTCTTTCTTGCGGGAAAACAAAATGACGACGCCGAGCAAAATAAGAAGCACTGCTGCAAACGGTTTGCCGGCCGCTTCGCTCATAAACGCGCCGATATAAAATACTGCAAAGAACATCATCGACAGCACGGTTAAAATATTAATTGGAATCAGCAGCCACTTGTTGCGGCCTCCGAACCAGTAATATTCAAACAAGCCGACTGCCGGCGCCAGTATAAATCCAGGCCATGTTAAATGCCAAATATCAAACAGCATGGATGCTTGGCAAACGATTCCGACAGTAATCAATACGCCCCCTGGAATGAGCATGCCTGCTCCTTTTCGCGCAGTCACGGAAAAATACATCCAATGGAACAACAGTCCGAGCGGAATGATGAAAATGCTTGGCCAGAAATATGCAAATACGTCTCCAATGCCAAACTCTGCACCTCTGTTAAGAAAAAGAAACACCCCTAATACAATCATTGCCAGCCCAACAATCATACGAGTATTCATTCATAATTTCTCCTTCGCTAAATATATTTCAGCTTTGAGAATAACACAGGTTCGAAACCGTGTCTTCCAACTTGAGTTAAGGAAAGATGCCAGACTTTGGTCCAGTTCCATCTTTCATTTCATTGCCTTGTCATGTTTTCAAACGGGGTGTTGTTTATGCGCCTGCCTTTGCGCTCACAAGCGCTGACATATCGCATCCATGGCAAGATGAACAGGCAGGCGCGGCAGCATCTTTTCAGTAAGTGCGCTTCTGTAATTTTCACTATTATATCATTAAAATTTCTCTGTGCATGGGTCATTCCGAAAAAATATGCGTCCATCCGGCGCAAAGCTCAAGTGATGCGTTCACTCTGGCAGCGACTCTGGAACGTGATCGCCGATCAATTCCAGACACATGATCGCATTTAATGACCACTGTGACACAACATTGGTCGAAATCCAAGGAATTTCTTTAACAGGCCGAACATAGGCGGACGGATCGACCAGTTGGATCTGTTCTGAAAGCTTTTGCCCGCCTAATCCTTTTTCGGACAGCAAAATGTCCCAGGCCAGCCGCGCCAAATCGCGATCGCCTGTTTTCATTGCCGCATAAGCGGCGATCCCGGTAGAAAACATCGGATGCCCGTATCCCCGGCCCGTGACGGCTCCTCCTGTCCGCTTCACTTTCTCTTCGCGCGGAAGATTGTAAAATGCACCGATCTCAACGAGCATGGCTTCCCATTCGGGATCTTTGAGCATCTGGGTCATTTCAATCCAAACTTGCGGTCCGCCCATACATATGGCCAAATGACCTCCTGAATCTTTGCCCATGTAAAACAGTTCGCCGGTGTGCGGATCATAACCATGGGTGGCAAGCGGCATCATGCGATGCGGCATCTTCTTCAATGACTCAATCCCGACTTTCAACTTGTCGCGGTAATGCGCATCTTCATATCTTTCCCAGCGCGTCAGCCAATTCGAGCTGAAGGCGGCCCAGTCTGGACCGACGCGCGCATGAGTCGGATATTCATCTTTCGGGTAATAAGCCCGCATCGGATCCAGCGTCAGCGTCGCAAAGTCAGCATCTTTCACTTCATCCATGATGTCTCCGATCCGCTCATCAGCGGTCAAATAATAGTAAAAGCGATGCAATCCGGCCATGCTGATCCTCGCTTCTTTGCAGCCGCATCCCCAATGAATCACATTATGGCGCGAACCGAGCCCAGCATATTCTCCGAGATGATAAACGTCGACTTCGCTCGTATGCCGCGTCATCGCCTCCGCCATGCGGAAAATATCGTCTCTGCCTGATCTTAAGTACATGTACCAAAGCCACATGTTCGGCACGAGCTCCGTATTTTGCCATGCGCAGCCGCCGATATCATACCGCCACGCATGCCGCACCGGATCATAACTGTGCATCACGTCTCCATAATCCCAAAATCCGTACCAGCGCCGCTGCTCGATTTCATCTTTGTAAAATTGAATCGCATCATCCAACTGATCTTCAATCCATGCCTTGATCGGCGTGCTGCGATCAGGCAAGCTCCACAAGCCAAACGCCCGAACCGCATGATAATATTCCGGATTGCATCTGAGCATCGCAGGAAACTGACTTTCGTCAGTCATGCTGCTGATCGCAGCCTCATCCGGCGTTTGCTCCAAACACCAAACCGTCACCTCCTTCGTATTCGCGATCCCGTACGGCGTGCTGCGCATTTCGTCAAAACCTTCGTATGAAGATTCGACGTATGGTTTCGTATCATAATGCCTTAAATCCATCGCTTTCGCATCCGGCGACCAAAACCAAAGATTCATGCGCGCCTCTTCTGATGCCAACTGCTCTGCTTCCAGCGCAGAAGGATGCTTCTCCCAAAACTGCTTCATGCCTGCGGCCAGTCCTCCCGCTTCGCTTCCGACGAAAATCAAGCCTCCGGCTCGGTTCCCTTCGGCTGCTTTCAACCAACTGCATGTCTCCTTCGTTCTTTTGACAACAACGTAATGATCCGCGGAATCTTGAACGAGCTTGAAGCTGTCCCATACGGGAGAACGATCAAGCAATCCCATGAATCGCGCATCCTCGTCCGCATCAAATGATATGCGCTCGCCTGCAGCTTGTTTTTGGTACAACTCCATATACTTTCCAATAGTGCGGTACGTCATTAAATTTTTCGGCGATTCCCGAAAAGAACCAGTATCTCCGCTTATCCTGACATGCCGGTTGTAAAGCGGCCCTTGCATCGGAAGCGCAAACGTCATTCCCAGCCCTTTAATGAAATCTTGGTGCGGGTTGCCGTCATATATAAACGTATGCACGATGCGGAAATAGGATTGTCCGGCATAGAAATACAGCCGCAATTTAAACGGAAGCCATTGTCTGCCGCCCGTCGTCTGCTGATGCCTTCCTTCCAGCAAGACGACAGCGCGAACCGGACCTGCTTGTTCAACGGATGCGCGGTCAATTTTGCCGCGAAACTTTTCTTCTTTGCTTACCTTGCTGCCCATCGTTTCGCTCTGCTCTTCCCGAATGCAAATCAATTGGGCATCAGAACAAATCGTTTGCTGATCTCGAACAATCGAACGAATGATCGAATTGCCTTCACGTCCAATTCGAAACAAATGTCCGCCTGTGCTCACTTGAATTTCAGTTTCTGTTTCTTTCACTGTTACAGACGATTTCGGCGCTGCCGGCTTCCCTTTCATCAGTTGAAACGGACCGGATGCGCCTTCCGGCACAACTGCGCTGTGCGCGGTCCATTTCACGCTGCCATCAGACCAGTACGCGGTCGGCCAGCTCTGGACGGGGATCGGCTCTCCGTAGGATGAAATCATCGTCAACTCTTCATTTCTTTGCAGCGCCCCTTCTTCCCAAGGCACCCCCCAAGTCACCCCGGCAGCCGCTTTCGGTGCTTCTTTCAACCAGTGAAATGCAATGTGCTTCTATTGTTTCATCTTTCTGCTAGTCTCCTTTGTCTAATAAATATTGCAGTAACATGCATGCTGAAATCATTTTAGAAATGACATGTTCCAAACCCACTCCAAAAAGCGGATTAGAAAAACTTGTTTCCAACCCGC
>CALKAN010000366.1 GCA_937983035.1 uncultured Paenibacillaceae bacterium
GTTTGCTGATCAGCAGCTGTTCTTCTATCATGTAACCACCTCCTTGTTCATTATTTGTTTGAATGAGGAAATCTATGCGGAAAAAACGCTGCCGGCGGCGCTGTGACGAAAAATGCGGCATCGTCTGTTATAATGTCGCCTCAATTGCCGGCTTTAACCGGTTTTTGCGAATATTTTCATAGCAAATATATCTTTAAATCTATCATTAATAGTGCTAAACTATACATAAAGGTTTGATCCGAAAAGATGACAAATTTCGGCGCCTTGGCGATGTCAGGAGCGCCTGCATGTTCTGCAAAATTTCATGGTATAAGGACGGTAGAAATGAGCGACGGACAAATGAAAACAGATGTCATTTTAATTGGCGCCGGCATTATGAGCGCTACTTTGGGAACGCTTTTGAAAGAATTGGCGCCGGATTGGGAGATTACAGTATTTGAGAAGTTGTCGAAACCGGGGGAAGAGAGTTCAAACGAATGGAACAATGCCGGCACAGGTCATGCAGCGTTGTGCGAACTGAACTATACGACGGAGAAGCCGGATGGAACGATTGACATCAGCAAAGCCATTAATGTGAATGAGAAGTTTCACGTATCTTTGCAATTTTGGTCTTATCTGGTAGAAAACAAGCTGATTAGCGATCCGCAAGATTTTATTCGGTCGCTGCCTCATATGAGTTTTGTTCATGGCGAGAAAAATGTCGCATTTTTGAAAAAACGATACGAAACGATGATCAGCAATCCATTGTTCCAAGGCATGGAATTTTCCGATGATCCGAAAGTGCTTGAAGAGTGGATTCCGCTTATGATGAAAGACCGCGCTTTGGATGAGCCGATTGCGGCAACGAAGATGGATTCGGGCACAGATGTCAATTTCGGGGCGCTGACGCGCATGTTGTTCGAACACCTGGAAAGAAAGCAGGTTCAGATTCACTACAATCACAGCGTCGATGACATCAAGCGCACGAGCGATGGATTGTGGGAACTGAAAGTGCGCAATGTAAGCAACGGAAATGTCGAACGTCATTATGCGAAATTTGTATTTATCGGCGGCGGAGGCGGAAGCCTGCATCTGCTGCAAAAGTCGGGCATTCCGGAAGGAAGAGGCATCGGCGGCTTCCCGGTCAGCGGACTGTTTATGGTTTGCAACAATCCTGAAGTAGTTGAGCAGCATCATGCCAAAGTGTACGGCAAAGCGAAAGTCGGAGCGCCTCCGATGTCCGTGCCGCACCTGGACACTCGTTTTATAGACAACAAAAAGTCTTTGCTGTTCGGTCCGTTTGCCGGTTTTTCGCCCAAGTTCTTGAAACATGGGTCCATGATGGACTTGATCACATCCGTAAAACCGCACAACATCATCACGATGCTGGCTGCAGGCGTGAAAAACTTAGCTCTGACAAAATATTTAATTCAGCAAGTGATGTTGTCGAAAGAACAGAGAATGAATGAATTGCGTGAATTTATTCCGAATGCTGCCAGCGAGGATTGGGATCTGATCGTGGCAGGCCAGCGCGTGCAAGTCATTAAAGATACAGAAGCGGGCGGAAGAGGAACGCTGCAATTCGGCACGGAAGTTGTCAGCGCGGCAGACGGTTCGATTGCGGCATTGCTCGGCGCTTCTCCGGGTGCGTCCACGGCAGTGGACGTCATGTTGGAAGTGATCGTTAAATGCTTCCCAGATCAATTAAAAGAATGGGAAGATAAAATTAAAGAGATGATTCCAACATACGGCGTTTCGCTTCGGGAAAATCCGGACTTGGTGAAAGAAATTCAAGCAACAACTGCACGCACGCTCGGTTTGAGCGATAAACAAGAAGCGAAAGAAGCTTCTGCTATTCAAGAAGCTTAAATATGAATTCAAATTCCATTGCCTTCATGGCATCTTTTTTTTATTTTTTTGCAAGCGGTGATCAAACAGATGGTCATGATTGGATGAAAACAGGGAAAGCTAACATGACGAAACATTCGTGCACGATGAAGCAATGCATGAACTTCAGCGAAATCCATACGCTTGTATAGAGCGATGCATATATCGGAGGTGGGCAAATGTCGGTGCATATCGGTGCGAAAAAAGGGGAGACAGCTCAAACGGTGCTGCTTCCCGGCGATCCTTTGCGCGCAAAATATATTGCAGAAAATTTCTTGGAAGGTGCGATTTGTTATAACGAAGTGCGAGGGATGCTTGGATATACGGGCACTTATAAAGGGATGCCGATCTCGGTTCAAGGCACGGGAATGGGGATGCCTTCTGCGGCCATTTATATTCACGAATTAATTCACGATTATGGAGCAAAGCGGCTCATTCGCGTCGGATCATGCGGTGCGATTCAGGCGGAAGTGAAAGTGCGCGATGTCATCATTGCTCAGGCTGCTTGCTCGGATTCTTCGCTGACAAGAAGGCTGGCAGATGGCGTGCAGTTTGCCCCGATCGGGAACTTTTTGATGATCAAAGATGCGTACGAATTAGGAAATGAACTTGGATTGCCGCTCCGCGTGGGCAATGTGTTTTCGTCTGATGCATTTTACAATGATACGAAGGACCGCTTAATTCAGTTGGGCAAGCTCGGCGTGCTCGCTGTGGAGATGGAGACGGCAGT